>JAUIKA010000001.1 GCA_030430995.1 Alphaproteobacteria bacterium | reverse complement strand
AGCATGACCAATTATTGTTACTGGGAATCTATAACCTTTTGGAGCAGACAGCATATTTTTGCATCTTAATTAGTACCTTTAATTTAACAGATTCTAGAAATATTTTATACTCTCTAAATTAACTTGACGGTTCCTAATAAAGCTATTATTCTATGTTTAATGGAAAAAGCAGATGAGGCTTTAGTATGCTCTAATAAGGCTATAGCATTAAAACCCTCAGATGCGAGTGCATATTACAATAAAGGAGTGATTTTAGATGAGTTAGGCAGAACTAAAGAAGCATCCGAATGCTATAATAAAGCAAAAATAGATAGAAATAGATTATAATCGGCAAAGAGGTGTAAATGCAAAAAATACTTAGCAAAATTTTTATTACTAAATATAACTTGTGCTTAATATTATTATCAATACTGATAAAACTCTATATAGATCATATATTTACATTTGAAAGCCCCGGGTGTTTTATGATGTTAGAAGGGATATTTTGGATATTATATATTATATTACCGTTATCTTTGCTATTTGGCAGAAATCTAGAGATTTATTTATACGCACAACCTTTTTCTTTTTACAATTCTTATGAGGGTTATAGAAAAAGGAGTTATAAATATACAAGAGGGGTAAATGTAGATTATGTTTAATATAATAATTCACCATGACCTTCAAAGACGGTATGGCAAATTAAGTAATATGTATTTAGAATTTACCCATAACAAATCAACTCGAATTGTAATAGGTATAATTCAAGAAGAAAGGGGATTTATTTTTGAAGATCAGCTAAGTAGACTTGCTCTAGAGCGGTTAAAAGCAAAATCTACATATCCATTACTTTCAACAGAAATTACACTGACAAGACAACAATATGAAAATGCAATAAATATATTTGTATCTTATATAAAAGATATGCATAAGAATACCTATGTTGAATGCCTATTAGCAATTAATGATGTATATAGGGCTATTAAACTACCAGGAACCAGTTTTTTTTGGCATAATCATACCCATGAAGTTGCATGGGCAATAGGTGATACAAACTATATCGAAGGTAATCAATTTACTAAATATCCTAAATCAAATACTCCCTTGTTTGAAACATTAAATGATTACTTTGTTATAACAAATAAAATGCCAATCAACTTTATAGATATAGATGAAAAAGAGATATGGGGTCCAGGAGATAGAATCTACCAAATAATAGCGCCTAAAAATACAAAATTGAATGATATAGCACTAAAATTCAACGTAGATCCTAAGCTTATTATATTAGAGGACATAACATGTTACTTGCCTCACAAGGAGGTGGAATATGGAGATCAGGATTCTTCTACATTTATTATTCCAGGTAACCCAAGGCTAGTGAAGAAAAAAGATACAAGAATGAATTGGATTGATTGGTTTTCCAGTATTATATTTCCATGTTAATGAATTGTAGTAGACAGTACTTCATCTTACATGGGGTATTGCATAAAGGACCACCAGGCTATATAGCCTTTTATACAGATTTGGACATAGGCCCAGCTATAGCTTTTTGAAATAATTTTTGAATATAATGTTTATCATTACTATTCCAAGGTCTAACATAAATATTTGGAAGACAATGTATTTCTAAACTTTCTAAATAAAATTTTAAAAAGATTCTGTCTTTTTTTTGGAAACTTTCTATATCTGCTATAAATTCTTCATAGGTACTATAAGCAATTCTATATCTCCAAAATGATTGGTTTAGATAATTATGAAATACAAGTTTTTTGTTACTAAATACCACTACAGCATCTAAATGCCAAAATTTTTGTAATATTTGCAGTCTATCTATTATAGTAATTGAAGTTTTTGCTGATAGTTTTGTTAAACATACTTTTATTGTTTTACGTTTTAAAATCTTTAAAAAATTCTCTTTAGCTAAATCAACAGGAGTCATAATACTAATACTTTAATGTTTTAATTATTAGCAGTATTTATATCACTATTTAATCATTACTGCAATATATATATAATCTATTTAATATTTATTACTTTTATGCGCTTTAACCTAAGGTTATAAATATACACCCTAGATCCCTGTTTTAGGGTGAAAATAGCCTATCTTTTGTCTAGCAAGCCAATTTTTTTTGTACCTTTTGGCTAAAGCTTTATCGTTTATGATTAAAAGATTTTCTACATTTTTAAAATCAGCAGCTTTAGAAAAGTTAAAAGACCCTGTTAAAACTCTATTACTATCAAAAATCATAACTTTGTTATGTGCTATGCCTTTAATACTATCAATATATACAGGAATATTATTGTCTTGTAAAATCTTCATACAAGAATATTTGCTACTTATATTACTTCTATCTAGCAAAACTTGTACACTAACTCCATCAAGCTTTGCTCTCACTAAAGCTTTTGCTATAGCTATTGATGTAAAGCTATATGCTTGTACTAAGATTTCTTTTTTTGTTTTTGCTATTTCGTCTATAATAAGAGAAGTACATTTATGATCTGGCGTGAAGCACACTTCTGTTGAAATAATGTCTTTCTCAATCTTATATTTATACCCTAAAAACAGATTACCCACTAAAGATATAAATAAAGTTAGATATATAAATAATTTCCGTAGATTCATTTTTAATTTATTTAAATATTTCCTATACTTTCTTGATATTCAACAGCTCTATTATATCTTACTTGCTCATCTCTATAATAAACAGGCCATAACATTACTTTTTTATTTACTCCTCTAAAAATACTCTCACCCTTATTGATGGCAAACTCTATATAGACATGCCCTAGAGACGAAAGATCTTCTTCCCATTTTTCTGTATCAGAGTTATAGACTACTTTTATATAATGATGAATTTCTCATTGAAACATAATTACCTATTTTTATATCAAAAGTTAAAACCCAAAAGCCCAACAACATTATATCCTCTATATTTTCTTCTAGTTTTTATATAACTTAGCTTTTTCTGCATTTCTTCTCTAGAAGTGAAGATATATTCCTTGCTTCCTCTGCCGACGCTATATAAGCTACCCCAACTACATATAAGGCTTATGCCTCCTAGAAAATTATATTGCTGGCTTACTTTATAATATCTGCCATTGTCTTTTCTCCAAGAGATGGTAGCTTTCATTATCTATTGCTAGAGTTAATTACTTCTATAAAATGAAGATATCTTTCCAGTGCATGCTCATTAAAGGTAACAGACATGCTATAACGACCTTGTTTTATCTTCTCTACTATACCTATTCCTCTTAAATCATTATAAAACTCTAAAACTTCTGTTATATTTAGATAATGCTTATCTAAATATTTGCCGTCCATATCTATTGTTTTCATTATAACCTCTATATTGATTCTATCAATTTCATATTATTGCTAATAATTACATCACTATCTTTTAACTACTATGCTTCTACTATCTCTAAATTATTCATAAACTTTAAATTTTTGGGCATGCATAGTAATAGGATCTTTTAGTAATGCAAGACGATATGTACCAATTTGTTTAAAACCAATTGCTTCATAGGCTTTTATAGCAGCAGGATTGTCTGAAAATAAAATTGCTTTTTTTATTCCATGTGATTTTTGCTTAAGCAAAGCGCTTGCTAAAAGTCGTCTAGCAAAACCCTTATTTCGGTATTCTGTCGGAGTCCAAACAGGACCTACTTGCAGCATATCCTTCAATTTAGAGTTAAAGCCAACTAATGATACTGGTATATTATCTTTCAACATAGCAAAACCATCACCATTTCTAATGCGTTCAACTTTATTGTTAACACGGTCTGACAAAGCATCATTTTTATCTGCTCCTAAAGCTTCAATTTCATAGTCGGTAATCCATTGTATTAAAGTATCTATGGGAACTTCTTTAGCTGGTATAATATTACAATTAATTTGCAAATCTACAGCGTTTAAACTTGATAAACATAAATCATATAAGCCTGCATCTCGGTTGATGCTAAAAATTGAATCAGACAATCCTAACTCATTAATTACATAACTTGCTTGTGCGCTTATTCCCGATACGCCAGCAATATCTCTATTTAAATGTTTTTTTAAATAGGTAGTGAGTCTTTCTAATACTAAATTATTTGATGCATGCATTATGATATGACCGTTGCTATAATGAACGATAACGCCTAGCAACTTCTCTCTATTATCGTGCTTCTTATTGAAATAACCAAAATACTCACCCTCAAAGCATTGCCCTTTATATTCAATACCAGCAGATTGAAAATTACTGTAAATAAACATGGTTTCAGATTTATGAGGTTCAAGATATTCTTCAAGTAACTTGTTATCTTGCGATTTGAGTAATCTTATCGTGATATTATCTGGCAACCTATCTATCATCTTTGCCCTCTTTTTTTGCTATTTCATCCATCTCCTCCTCAATTTCCTCTATTGTAGGAAGAGCTGTTTTTAGATTCTCTGGCAATATCTTAGTTAAACTATAATCTGCAAGCCCTATTGGCTTTGTCATGTCTCTAAGTGCATATTCAGCTAAAACATTATCTTTGGATCTACATAGAATAAGACCTATAGATGGCTTATCATCTGGATGGCGTAGCAGGTCATCTACTGCAGATAGATAAAAATTGAGCTTGCCTGCATATTCTGGTTTAAATGCTGTGTTTTTTAATTCTACTACAACATAACATCTAAGCTTGACGTGATAGAATAGCAAATCCAAAAAATAATTATTATCTGATATTTTTAAATGATATTGCCTCCCCATAAATGCAAAACCTTCTCCAAGCTCTAGCAAAAACTTTTCTACATGATCTACTAATGCTTTTTCTATTTCTCTCTCATTAGCATCTTTTCCTAAACCTAAAAAATCAAATGAATATGGATCCTTTAGAGTATTTTTAGCTAAGTCAGATTGAGGAGATGGTAATTTTAAATCAAAATTCGTCACCGCTTTGGCTTGCCTTAAATGTAAAGATTTTCCTATCTGGTCCTGGAGTTTTTTTCTGGACCAAGTATTGTTGATTATCTGACAGATGTAAAAACCTCTCTCTTCTTTACTATCAAGGCGGTAAAGTAATACTGTTATATGACCCCAAGGTAATTGGTCAACAAGCTGTTGACTAATTTCTTCATTCGTATATTCGCTTGCAAATTTTCTCATATATTTAAGATTCTGATGGCTAAACCCTTTCATATCAGGAAAAGCAGATTTCAGGTCTTTGCTGAGATTATCTATCACTTTACTTCCCCAACTATGCTTATGTTGAGCAAGAAGGATCTGTCTGCCTATATGGTGATAGGACAATATTAGCTCTTTATTTACAGATAAAGCTGCTCTATAGCGACTACTTGCTACTCTTTGCTTAATCTCCTCTAAGAAAGATTTATATTCAGGCTCTATTGTCATTAATCCTCTTTTATGATTTCTATACTATGCTCTGCGCTCTTTAGATCAACTTTCAGCCCTTCTAGATCCTCTACATAACCATACCATTCTTTCCTGAGTTGATTCCATTTGAGGCTATGTTTTCTCAGGATTGCTTTATTAGACTGTGCATCTTTGTAGCCTATGGTGAGCACTATAGCTGTTTTTCCTTTATTCTCTTGCTCTATATGCTTCTGTGCTTTTTCTCTGAAAAGTTTTAGTAGGGAGCTGTCTTTATCAATCAGTTCTCTTAAATATAGCATCGCCCCTAAAAATTCTTCATCTTCAAGGGCGTCAATGCCAGCTTTTTTGGCTGACCTGCCCATCTCATATAGATGGCGGTCTCTGAGCTTCTGCTCTTTTAGCTTCAGCTGCACTTGGCGCCTTCTAAGCTCTGCTGATTGGCGCTTAATCTGCTGCTTCTCTTTCTCTAAAACTGTCATGATAAGTATTTTTTTATGTTATTTATAAAATTATGCCTTGTCTCTGGGCTGTCTAAATTATATCCCTCTACACAGATATACCCTGAGACTCTCGCTGCTATGCTTTCTTTATGAGCTTGGTAATCTGGATTTTTGCTGCCTAATACTTCTATAAAGATAGTTTTATCCCCTCTTGTAAGTATAAAATCTGGCCTATGCATTATCTCTTCTTCTGTAGAAGATTTATATGCTACCGGGAATAAAGGCTTGTCTATAAAATATTGATTTGCTCTATGCTGGTCAAGTAATATTCTGAGTGCTTGCCTTTCATAAGCGCTCTCTACTGGCATTAAAATAGAGCTGGAGTAAATAGGGATTGCAAAAACTTCTTTAAACTCTAGCTTCTCGCTATGGATATAAAATTTATAATCTTCTTTTAATTGAGCTAGCGCTAGGGTAAAATAAGGAGCTGACTTTTCTCTATCGATAAAGCCTGAGATAGTCTCTGGCCGGCTGGCTACAAAATATTCTTCACCATTTTTTTTTGCAGTAAAGCTATTATCTGTAATTTTAGTTGCTACTAATGAGAAAATCAAAAAAGGCTCTACTGATTTTGGTAAAAAATGCTTTTGATATATTAGAGATCTATATGATTCTTTTAATAATTCTTTAGTGAGGCTATATCGATAAAATTTAGATAAAGTGATATCTTTTTTTCTAAGCTCCTTGCTGGGCCAAAGCTTATTAAAACTGCCTGTAATAGATCTAAGTTGATCGATAATTGGCAGCTGTTTATCTTTTATTTTATTGACCCCTGATTTATCTAAAATAGACAATAGCAGCTGGCCCAATTTAGAGATTCTTTTGCTCTTTAATGCTCCAGTAGACTTACTGCTAGATAAAATGCTACCTGCAGCAACACTCGGAGTAAAATATTTTACTTGTGCTCTAGTCCCTTCTTTTGCATTGCCATTTAGATTTACAGAAGCTCTTTTGTAAAACCAGCAATCTTTTTTATGCTCATCTTTAGCCTTACATCTGATATATAGATTATCTTTTTGCTGACATATTATGAGCACTCCTTTGCAAGAACACTCTATCCAATATTTATCCTTATAGGATTTTAATTTATCTATTAGGGGCTGTTTATCTTCAGCAGAGAAATTATCTGGAGATTTTAGCATTTGCTGCTCTTTTGATTCTAATGCTAAGGGTGAATATATATCTCTATTTATGCTATCTGCATTTGCTTTAGATTTTTCTATTAGATTCATGCCCTGCTATGCCCTTATATTATGATATTCTTTTACCCCTAAAGAATATCATAATAGCACAAGAAAAGCTAGTTTTATTGTAATGATAAATTGACTTTATAACAGGTATTTTGAGAAGGTAATAATGTTACTAATATCCAGCTAAAACTTAGCTTAATTTTTTTAGACGCAATATATGTTGCCTAGCAACATTAGAAATGTTATACTGGTTCAAGAAGGTATGGTTTTCTCCTCTTTTATAATAAACAAGCTTAAAATAGATAAATTAGTGGCTATCCAGTTTGCACGTATTGAAATGGTATCTAGATCCAGCGGAGGTAATAGCTGTTTGAAGGCCGCTTATAATGCTAGAGTGCGAGTAAAAGATAGTAGAGCTAATCGAACTTTTGACTTCTCTAATCGGGGCGATAATGCTTATCATGAAGTCTTGCTGCCTTCTCATGCTAATAAGGCTTATAAAGATCCTGAGCTTTTGATGAACTTAGTAGAGTCTCATGAGAAAAGAAAAGACTCTCAGGTCCTGAAAGATATCGTGATTGCCCTGCCTGATGACAGAGAGATTATCTTAGAGGACCGAATAGAGATCACTAAAAGAATTATTGATCACATGGGATATGTCCGGGAGGGTCTAGCTGTGCAATTAGACATCCACAGCCCTCATGATGGAGACCATAATTGGCATGCTCATCTTTTGGTTACGACTCGCAGATTTAGAGAGGATGGAGAGGCTCTGGAAGCAAAAAAAGCTACTGATCTTAATCCTGAGTTTTATAAGTCTTCTGGCAAAGCTTTTGCTATTCCTGAAAATAGAATTATTGGGCAGATATCTAGAGATATCCAAAACGAATATTTCATTGAAAAAGGCCTAGCTTTGCGTGTAGATCCTACTGCTGATTTAGGCTCCATTCATATAGGGCCTCGGCGTATGAGATCTGCTGAAAATAAAAATATCTCTAAAAACGAGGTAATTCATGAAGCTAATCTAGAGATTTTAAAAGATGGCGATAGCGTGCTTGATAGAGTCACTAGTACTAAATCTGTATTTAGCGAGTATGAGCTTAAAAGAGCTGTTAAGCACATGATTGACTCTTCCGTGAGGTTTTCTCTGGTTAAAGAGGCTATGGCTTCTTCTAGGATGATTCCTTTATATTTAGCGGATGGAACTAAGACTGATTTTTTTACTACTAAAGAGGTTAGAGTTGAAGAGCAAAGAGTTTTATATCGAGCAGGTCTTCTTAACTCTACTGTGGAAGTAAAACAGTTTGCCTTTAAAGATATAGAAAATTTGTCTGATCACCAAAGAGATGCTCTAGAGTTTTTAACCTCAAAAAAAGATGGAGCATTAAAGATTTTAAAAGGCAGGGCTGGAACTGGCAAATCAACCGTACTTTCTAAACTTGCCTCTAAAGAGATAACAGCTTTAGCTCCTACGCATAAAGCTTCAATTGAACTGAAGGAAAAAGGATTTGAAAATAGCTTTACCATAGATAGCTTCCTTTGGAAGGCTAGAGTCGGCAAAGCCGATCTAGAGAATATTAATACTATTATCATAGATGAAGCTGCTATGGTATCTACTCCTACCTATAGGGAGCTATTGAAACTACTAGATAAAATTGATTGCTCTTTAATCTTAGCTGGAGATGAGAGGCAACTATCCTCTATCTCTCGTGGCGGAATGTTTGAGGTTTTAGCTGATAAATTTGGATCTTTTGAGCTAACTGAAGTTCATAGGCAAAAATCAGAGAAGCATAGGCATGCAGCTGAACTTATGGCTAAATCTCAAGTGATGAAAGCTTTGAAGATATTTGAAGAAGATGTACATTTTTCAAATACTGATTATGACTCAAAGATGAAGCTCATAGGTCACTGGGAAAATAGTCCTTTTGACCTACAAAAGCGTCAGATATTAGCTATTGCTAATAAAGATGTTGATCATTTAAATGAAATGGCTCGGCATAGGCTAAAGCAAGCCGGAAAGCTAGGAAAAGATGATTGGCAAATCGGCTATCAAAAGCTCCCTTTTGCTGAAGGGGATCGGATTGTATTTACTAAAACAAATAGATCTATTGGAGTTTATAATAGTGAATTTGGCCGCATATTAGAAATCAAAAGCAATGGGGATGCTACTGATACTAATAGATTTGTCTCTATTAGAGTAAAAATAGATGATGGCAGAGAAGTTGAATTTAATCCTTATTATTTCCACCATATAAAGCATGGTTATGCTTCTACTGTTTATAAATCTCAAGGGGCTTCTTTAGGCTGTGTTTTTGTGCTTCATAGTGGGTTTTCCACTATAAATAATAGCTATGTTCAGATGACTCGCCATGTAATAGGCCTAAAAATCTATGCCGATACTTCTAAAACTCCTGATATAGAAGCGCTTACCGCTCAGCTATCCGCTCCACAAAATAATGCAGCAAGTTTGTCTTATTTTACTCATGAAGATTTAACTCAAAAAAAAGGAAGGTTTAGTGATCTTAAGTTTAAGCTGAAAATGTACTGGAATGATAATATCAATAGTGATGAGAATTACTATAGATTTATAGAGGATACTCTAGATAGAAGGCAGGTATTTAAAGTAGCTAAGCTTAGCGGATGGGAAGATAATATTGAGCATTTTAGCGACAAATCAACAAAAAGCTCTAACCACCTAGATTTTGCTAGAATAAAAAGAGATGCTGCTTTTGCTGCTGAAAAGATAGCTTTATCAATTTTAGGAGCTCCTAATGAGATCTTATCGAATGGGTCTATGCTCCGGTATGGGGAAAATGGCAAAATTATAGTTACTACTTCCGGGCCTAAGTCAGGTCTATGGTATGATCACTCTACAGGCAAAGGTGGTGATATGCTCTCTTTTGTATCTGAGCATAAAGAGATAGGGATAAAAGAATCTGCTATTTATCTAAAACAGATGACTAAAGATAGTGGGGCGGATATCTCTCATGATATCTCTGCATTTAAAGATAAACTTAAGCTTGATGTGGCTGCTATAGATAATAAAAAAGCAAAAACTAATAGAAGCCGCCAGTTATATAATAGAGGCAGTAGTATTGAAATCAAGGAAGAACATAATTTCTCTAGAGCCAGCGGTTACAATTTAAATAATAGCAGTCCATATCAGACATTGCGAAGTTTAGCTTTCAAGCCTCAATATACTAAAGATATACCATATAGTAAATTAGAAAAAGAACTGCATATCATTAAAGAAAATGGATATGCTAGAGATTTTTTAATTGCTCATGATATTAAAAATTTCTGCCAGTTTAACAATATCTCTTATCTGCTCAGGGGCTCTGCTAATAGCTCTATTGCCGCCAAAGCATTAGGGCTACATAATAACGATATAGAGCGACAAGGACTTATGCAGGAGAGATTTTTATCTCCTGATAACAGACCTGATTTTGACTTTGATATAGATAGTAGGCATAGAGATTTAGTAGAAAAATATATATTAAACAAATACTCTGGAGGAAGAGTTTTAGATAAAAATGGCGAACCTCATATTTGCAGCATTGGCATTGGCGGAGTAGTAAATAAAGGGCTAATAAAGGAGCCTGAACATAAATTGGACTTGCTCTCATCTAATCATTTAGCAAAAACTGATATGATGATGAGGCAGGCGGGCATAAGCGCCCTACCCCACCATGATCAAAAGACTTTTGAATTAATCTCATCTGGAAATGTTGCTGGGGTGTTTCAGCTTGGCTCCAGCGGTAAATATTGCCAAAAGCTGCAACCTAGATCTATGGAAGATCTAGTAAATCTCTCTGCCGCTATTCGGCCAGGAGCAAGAGACCAGATTGAGATATTATCAGGAGGAGTTAAATCTCACTTGCCTGATCCAAAAGGAGTATTTACAAATACTAAAGGTGCAATATTATTCCAAGAGCAAATCATGAAAGCCGGAAAAGAGTATTTTAGCTCAAAAGAGCCTAATAATTTTAGAAAAGAGCTGCATAATATAAACAAACTTCAGGAGTCTTTAAAATCACCTCAGAAGCAGCTGGATACGAAAAAATTTGAAATCAGGCAAGAGATAGGTGATAGAAGAGGTGCTATTATGCAGGGATGCTCTATAGCAGGAGGAGGAAAATTGCTGACTAAGATGATATCTGCAAGTAGCTATGTGTACAACAAAGCTCACGCCACCGCTTATGCCGGAGAAATATATAAATCAGCTTATCTTAAGGCTAATCATAAAGAAGTTTGGGATAAATATAATAATCTTAAAGCCAAAGATATCAAACCTAACTTAGTAGCTCAAGCTGCTAGCGTTTATTTAGCAAATCATAGAGGTATCACTTGTGGTTTAAGCGATGATATAAAAGCTACTACTGTAGTGCATATAGGGCAAAGATGCCCTGCCCTAGTCTGTTTTGCCAGAGACGGTAATAATAATATAACAGGGCATCAAGGAATTATATTAAATGCTTTCACTGCTGAGAAAGAAACTAAACGTTCTTATGGGCAGATAAAGGGGGCTTTTGTCAGCGCTGGGGAGTCCTTGAGCTCAAATAAGACTATTATAGCAGAAGGATTAGAGACAGCCCTATCTATAAAAGAAGCAGGGCTTGATGCTAATATCAAATGCTCTCTTGGAATAAGCAATATCAAAAACTATCAACCAAAGGAAAATGAGCATATTATTTTGGCCTTAGATAATGATGGAGATAGTAAAACTATTAGTAAGATTATAGAGACGACCATAGAAGCTATAGAAAAAGCAGGAGCTAAAATATCTGTAGTGATGCCAGAGAAAGCAAATACTGACTTTAATGATATGCTAAAAGAAGAAGGGGCTGAGAAAATTCAGGAGCTGTTTTTAGAGAAGGTTGATGGCTTAAAGATATTAGATGAAAAAACTCTTCAGCTTGAGAGGCAAACTATGCTAGATCTAGAAAAAGCTCAAGAGACTTCAACTGTTTTAAAAGAGTTTTTTACCATTGAGAATAAAAAACATGAGCTTTTAGGAGAAAATAGAGAGATACCATTAGCTGAATTAAGAGAGAGTTATAAAGTATCTTGTTTTGTAAAAGAAGCTAATAAACTAGAGGATACAGAACTGCTGACTGCCCTAATGGATAAAAAAGATAATTTAACTCAGAAAGAAACTATAAATATAGCTTTAGATATAGCTCAGAAATCTATAGATAAAGGGCCTACTCCAGACTGGGACAACCAAGGTTATGAAAAAGAATTATCTAAGCTTTTTAAAGAAATAGACGTCAAAGATCCAGAGAAAAGTTATGATAAATATTTATCTTTAAGATATGGCCTATCAAGGGATCAGTATAAAGAAAAGCTAGACGACCTAACTAAAAGGATCCCAACTCAAATACACGCAGATGAGCGAGTTAGAACCTATTTCGCTGAAAACATCCTAGATCATAATCTAACAAAAGGGACTCCAATAACATCAGAAATGATAGACGGATTTATAGCCTCTGCAGCAAAAGAGCTTGGTATGGTCCACGCAGTTCAAATAAGCGCTAAAATATTTACAGATGAGCAAAGGCAAATGGCTATAAAAGATATATCAGAAAAGGCATATAGTTATGAGTTATTCAAACCAGAGAGAGTAGAAAAATATAGGCAGGAAAGTTTAAAGAAATATGGATGTGATAGATTTGGGATAAATAAAAGATTTGATCCTCATCTAGAGCATCTAGCAAGATTAGAAGCTAGAAGAATGATGGAGCATGATCGTGATAATCATCACCAACATCATGAGCATATGAATGTAGGGCACAATATGTTGCATGATCATGATCCACGAGACATTATAGGTAAATATACACAACTAGCTCAGCATCATGATCACCACCTTTTAGAAAAAGGGCTGCAGCATCACCACGAACAAGCTCAAGAGATATCTCATGGACATCACTTTGGACTGGGAAAGGGGGTTTGATGGTTATTGCATATTGTATTATTATGGAGAAATAAGATATTTTTTCCTTTAAAAAAATCTATAAGATTATTATAATCAATAAACTTATTAGTTTCTTGTAAATTTTTTTTTGCAATAATTGATGTATTATTTAGTCGCTCTAAAGCATTAAGAATATTGACTTCAATAGAAATTTTTTCTGCTAATAGTTTTTGTGTGATATTAAGAATTTTTCTTGATGAACGAATTTGAAACCTAGTAAGCACATCCTTTTCTATATCTTGTATCTTGTTGTTTAAAATAGAATATTGATCTGGAAAATGTATTCCTTTATCATTAAAAAATCTTACTAAAAGGTTAATTTTTTTTCTATCAATATCTACAAACTCCGATAACCCTTTTCTTTCAAGGGTTGAAATAGTTGTTGAGCTAAATTGAATATATTCCCCCAATTCCTTTGTAGTTATATCTAACGCGTATCTAGCCCCTTTTAACTGAAAAGTTGTTATTTGATTCCCTTGATACATATTTTTATGATACCTTGTTATAAATTTTATTTTTTTCTTCTCTGGACATTTCATAAAAAGCTATTATTGCCGACCTTATAATAAACGACTTTGGTAATCGCTCTTCTTTAGATACAGCCTCTAATACATTTAAACATTCTTCGTTAATGCTTATTGTGATATTCTTTCTTTTTGTACCTTCAGAATATTCTGTAACTTGATTAATAAATCTTTGTTTTTTTAAATCATCAAATTTTGACATCTAAGAACTCTTTTAATAAGGAATTTAATTCGTCTTCTGCTTTACTGTCTGTACCAATTTCATGTACACTCAATCCCATCTCTTCACTATCATCATAAATATTTCTATTAAATATTACGGTATCTAAACATGGCAACCCCCATGTTTTACACGTATCTTTTGCATCTAAAATTCTCTTATACTGAGATGGTAATGGTGGTGCTTGATTTATTATAACAGATAGATTTATGTTAGGGTTTGTAACCTTCACCTCTGTAATTAATTCTTCTAAATGCTTAATTGTTCTGAGATCCCTTCTTTTAGGTCTTATTGGAAATAAAGCGTGTGTACATGTTACTAATGAAGATCTTAAAGCCTTTGTATCTTGACCACCACAATCAACTAATATAGTACTATATTTTTCTTTTAGACTTTCTAAAGTATGAAGTATATTTCCATATAACTGTATGCATTCTATGTATGTATTATCTTTGTTACTATTTCTCTCCTGAACCCAATCGGATGTTGTTTTTTGCGGATCACAATCTATTATTAGTATTTGCCCTTTTATTTTTTGTAAAAGTACAGCTATGTTCTGAGAAAGGCAACTCTTACCTGTTCCACCTTTTTCTCCTCCTATTAGAATAAACATATTCTCTTATATTTTATATAATACCCTACTCTTTTCTATTATATAATACATACCAGTACATATCAATACATATCAATACATACCAGTACATATCAGTACATATCAATACATACCAGTACATATCAATACATACCAGTACATATCAATACATACCAGTACATACCAGTACATATCAATACATACCAGTACATACCAGTACATATCAATACATATCAATACATACCAGTACATACCAGTACATATCAATACATACCAGTACATATCAATACATACCAGTACATACCAGTACATATCAATACATACCAGTACATACCAGTACATATCAATACATACCAGTACATACCAGTACATATCAATACATACCAGTACATACCAGTACATACCAGTACATATCAATACATATTATTATGATATATCAAATAATTTTAAATTTTTACTTGATCCTGAGGAAAAAATCTCGTAGTATGTAATGGTTAATAATGTATTATTATAGTGAAAAGAAAATTTGATAAGAAATATATGAGCCGATATAAAAATTTTATAGATATAGATTAAAGTTTGCAGTATTAAATGCAAAAATAAAAAGGGATGAATAAAATTAGGCGCACTTTGCCTTACAAGAAATCAAAACAAAGTACATCCATCAAACAACATAAGTGTACTACTTTTTTTCTTATAAAGCAAGTGTTGAGCTTCTAAAAGGAATGAAATTAGTACAGAATGAATAATTACACAAAAACACCACAAGCATTGCTTGATCATATATTATGGGTCCATGAGGACTCACCATTTAAAGGACTAACTAACTCAGAGAAAGTCTTCTATTTTTCTCTATGTTCTTTGTCTCACTTCAATAAAGGAGTAGGGGAGGGGAGATCTGCATCATTCTCTGCTGAAACTTGGGCTAAAAAACTTATTTACTCTAAATCTAAAATATTCGCCCTACAAAAATCTATGGAGGAAAAAGGATATATAAAAATTCTTAGGCAAAAAGACAAGAGGGGAAAATCTTTCCGCAACGTTATTACTCCAACACTGCCTGATGGTAATTTCAATTACTTAAATAAAATAGCCAAGGATAGTTATGGTCATCACGATCCTTTTGAGTCTACTAAAGAGTCTTATCTTGATTATCTAGATAGAGTAAAAATGTTTATTTTATTGGATTACTCTTTTGTTAAAAAGATCCTTTCTAGTAAAGATCTACCTGATTTAGCCAAACTAATTCTAATCTGGCTAGCCTCAAAAGCTTATATTAATAAATCTAATAACGTTACCTTCTCTAGCAAAGAAATTATATCAAAGTTCTCATCTACGTCTTCCTCTATCTGTAGGGCTATAAAAACTCTAATAGCAGCTGGCTATTTATCTAAAGAAAAGGTTTTAGCTAAAAATATTGACAGTAATAGATATGACAAAGTCTTATGGAATTTCTCTATCCTTGAGGAAAGCGCTATTAAATCACTAAAAGCTAATGCTCACCAAGAGACAAAGAGTGACATTGCAGCAGCAGACCCTTCTATTGCTCAAATAAGTCAATATAATAATAAAAACACTATAAAAAATAATAATATAAAGAATAACTTAAAGAAGATTTTTAATTCTAAAAAATCTTTTTCTAAGTTACTCTCTATTTCAAAAGAAAAACTAGGGGAACAACTAAAAACAAAAGCAGAGAAATATGCTTACTCTGTGTGGAATAAACTAGATAGGCAAAAAAGAAAAGAGATTAATCCTCATAGATTAGCTAGTGAGTTTGTTTATCAAGCTGCTAACTGGAAGCCTAAATCTATGATAGGTTTGTCTGACAAACAAGGGAGCGAGATAGCTTTGTCTGTTGCTTACGGGCTTGCCTTGCAAGGAAATTGGCAAACTCCTCATAAACTACAAGCTGCTGAGCAGTTAGATAAAGCTGAAATACTAGTTGAAGATCATAGATTAGAGCAAACCCTAGAAGAATTTGTTCAATTGCAGTGGCAACAAAAACAAGCTAAAGAACTTGATATTCCTGAATCTTACAAAGAAATATTAGGAACTAGTAGAAAAGGGGAGGGGGGAAAGTTAAATAATATGATAGACTATCTTTTAGGGTTAGAGTTTACCTATAGGCAAATACTTATTATGATGCAGCAACACAGCCCTCAAAATATGGCTAACAGCTTGAGTCTGCTAAAGTTTCAGGCTTATGACAGAAATTTAAATCAGAAAACACAGAAAAAGATGTTTTTGCAGCATTTAGGCTCTGAGAGATCAGAACAAGATTTGAGGGACTATCTCATCCCGATTTTTGAAAATAATCCTGAAAAATTAGATGAATTGGTTTATGCTTAACATGTATAAAAGTTGTATTATGAAAATGGAAGAATCTCGATGTATTCAAATGAATAATCATGGTTTCACTATAGAAAAAAGCCAATCTTTTGACATTTGTTTTATGAAGATAAAGAACAAATTTAGGGACTATTTCACTGAAATTTTTTCTGAAAACCACGCATCAGACTATTTGGTCTATCATGCAAAAAAAGGAAAAGATATAGCAGGACACATTGTATTAAGGTATTTTTTTAGTACCATCGAAATAAGATACTTATTTGTTGAAAAATACTTCCGAAGAAAAGGAATAGCAGGCAAATTGCTAGATTTTGCTTACAGAGAAGCTTGTTTAGCAAAATGTTCATTTATTACTTTAGAGACAATTTATGAAGATTCTTTGGACTTATATAAAAAACACGGATATAAAGTAGAATTTGTTAGAGAATATCCACTTCCCGTTAAAAGATATTTTTTAAAAAAAGATATATATGTATGAATATTTAGATATTTCTATTGTTTTGGGGTATTTATTATTATGCCTAATAATAGGATTTTATAAGTATAACAAAGTAAAAACAGTAGAAGAATATACACTTGGAAAAGGCAACTTCTCTAATACGGTGATGGTAGGTACATTATTTGCTACAGGGATTAGCTCTAGTACTACAATGGGGGGAGTGGGTAGTGTTTATGCCTTAAATGTTGCATATATATTAGCTACATTATTAAAACCATTGAGTTGGTTGCTTTCAGGGTATATATATTCTAGAAAAGCAAATTTAAAAGATTGTTTAACTTTGCCAGATATTATAGAGAAGTTTTATGGGACTACTGCTAAAGTTATAGTAAGCACTTCAGTGATAATTACGTCTATAGGGTTTCTTTCTGTTCAAGTTACGGCTTTAGCAAATATATCAAATTATTTCGGGATAAATTATGTTCATGGGGCAGTAATTTGTGTTTTTATTTTTACAATCTACTCTGTAGTCGGAGGCATCCAATCGGTTGCACTTACAGATGTACTACAGTTTTTTATATTCTTCATTGTATTTCCATTAGTTTGCCTTAAAGGAATAGAAAATGTAGGTGGCATACAAATATTTGTAAATAAAATAAAGAGAGACTGTTGCCATATAAAAATTACAAGCAATGATATTTTTATTATGCTAGGAATGTTACTATACTTTATTCCTTGTGAAGCTCCTTTTATCCAAAGAGTTCTGATGCAGAAAAAAAAAGAAAATATATTAAAATCTTTTTGTATAACCGGTGCTTTATCTGTTGTATTCTATGTTGTAATTATCATTATAGGATTTTTATCAAGGATACAAATAACTGATACAAATCAAAATTTGGAACTTTTAGATTTTGCCTCTAAAAATCTAGGAATAGGGCTGACAGGAGTAATGATTTGTAGTATCTTGGCAGTTATTATGTCAACAGCAGATTCATATTTAAACACTACAAGTGTAATCATAGCAAAAGATTTTATATATAAGGTGTTCCCAAATTTTAATGGTAATTTATTAATTTTAAGAGGAGTGGGGTTATTTGTTGGGTTTACAGTATTACCAATTGCATTAAAAAATTATAAAATACATGATATAGTATTTTTTGTATCTAACTTTTCTCATCCAATAATTCTCGTCCCATTAATTTTAGGTTTTTTAGGAATAAAAACTAATAAGGCCACATTTCATATAGCTTTAATAGGTGCTGTGATAGCAACAAATGTTGCAGCTTTTTATGATGGAAAATTTTCTTCTTTTAGTGCGTTGATAGGAATAATAGCTAGTTTCACTACATTTGTTGTATCGCACTTAATGTTAAGTTTTGATAGTAAAAAAAATTACTTACCCCTTTTAATGGGGTATTTAAATAAGCAAAGCTTTTTTCCTTCCGTCTTGGAGAAAGGGAAATTCCCGCTTTTATTAGTGGTAAGTTTTTTATCCTATAGCCCTGTTCTAATTTTTTTTATTAAGGAAGACAAGGTATTAGAAATAGTAATTTATGTCACATTGAGTATAAACCTAATGTTAGTTTTTTATGAATATTGGATTAAGTTTATAAAGAATCTTGATTTGTATTGGAAACTAACCCTTTTTATAAATATTTTCACTTCAATTTTAATAATAGAGGGGGTAAATCTTTCGCGAATTTATATAATTCCTTTTGGAATAATCTTTTTATCGAATTTTTTATTTTTTATTAACCTGTTTCAATTAATTAGAATAACAGTGCTTGTTATTTTATTAGTAGCAGCTTTCAATTCTGCATATGTTCCAGATTTAAAAATAAATTTCCAATATTTACCCTATTACATAGGGTGCTTACTATTAGGATTTTTTATATTGCTTTTTTTTAGGCGCGGGAATACACTTTTTCCCCAGTATAGAAATTATCAAAAGAGTGACTTAAATGGGAATATCCCATTAAATATTATCACCAAAAAAACCAATATCGAAGAGAAATTTTTCTCAATAGTAGAGAGATATTATGTAATGCAAAAAATGGTTCAAAGCAACTTTATTCATGGGTATTCAGCGAGCACTTCAAAACAAGATCTAGAGATTCTCTTGGAAGAGATAAAGTCATTTGTTGATATAAAATTGAAACAAAAAAAACAGAAAATTAATTTTCTAAAAACCATAGAGGATTTCCCGCTGCCTAAGCCTCTGACATATCAAATACTATTCAGTATAGTCACCAATGTAGTTAATTTAGCTATCGATTCTAGCGTTATTTATATAGATTTTTATAATAAGGATAATGAAATACAGATCTGTCTTCGTTATAAGGGGTATATTTTTTCAAAAAAAGAAATTTTAGAGTTTTCTAAAGGAGAGAGATTTTTGAATACCTACTTACTAAATTGGGAGGGGGTCTTTAAATTTTTAGATCAGCAAGAATTTGCGTATGAAATAAATAAGAAAGGAAAGTATGGTGAAATCCTAATTACAAAATTAAACAGGCCAGCTAATAGTAACTCTTTTTCTCAAGAGAATTAAAGTTTTGTATTTAAAGGTTTATGTTAGATTTATTTTTTAAATACCAATTAACAAAATTTTTATCAGAGGATTTTAATTTATTATCTATACAATATATATATATATATTTAATATCAGATAAAAATTCTTCAAAAGTTTTTCCTTCTATAGCTTTTTCATTACATAATGACAAACAGACAGATTTTAATAATGAAACATCTTTTATCTGAAGTGTAGGAGTAGTTGTATACCCTTGATCGAATAAATCATTCAAAGAGCAATTCATTACTTTAGCTATTTCCAGAACAGTTTCTATCGTAGGGTTAGGTATCGGGGAATTTAAAATATTATGAATAGCTGAATGTGACATATTGGTGTTTTTACAAAAGGAAGAGGGATTTAGATTCTTTTCTTTAAGAAAAGATGTAATTTTTTTCTTTAAAGTTGTCATTAATGTTATAAAAATAGTTCTTTGCATTTTATTATAAAGATTTTTTAGGGTTTAGGTACATATATTTTCAGCAGTCTAACATTTATTTTTTTAAAATGCCAGGAATATATTGTATTAATTTTTATTATACATTTTTAAATATATATTTTTTTTAAAAAAATAAAAAACACTTTACATTATGACAAAGTAGTGATAGCGTGGTAGATGCAAGCAACAGCTACTATAAGTGAAGTAGTGATTGCGGCGTTGTGCAACCTAATATATTTTTATATGAAAAATACATTTAAAAAAATCATTTATATATCCCTACTAAATTTTTCAGCAGCATCAGTATATGCCATGGATAAATTAGAAGTAGCTAAAGTCAACAAAGATCTATATAAAAATTTCTTTACAATAGTCAATGACAACATAACCTTATGGCTTGCTATAGGCTCCTTTTTAGGGGCAGCGATAGGTAGTGGTAGTATTAAAGACAGGGCTATGGCTGCAGGGCACGGATTCGCTGTAGCTCTTGTAGTATATGGCATTTTCAAGGCTTTGATGAATTTTGCATGAGGTAGTTATGAGACTCCAGACATGTTTAAATGCGCCGGCTCGTATATATGGACTTAACGCTGGTATGGTTATATTTGGAGGGATATTTTTAGTATTGGTATGGATGATAACAGATTTCATCCCAGGCTTAGTAGGAATGGGCGCTGGGCTGTTGATTGGCAACTATGTCCATAATTGGTGGCATAAAGGCTTGCTGCAAAAATACTATTACTGGTATCTAGGGAATAAATTTCTTCCTCGCATGCCTGATTCAAAAGAAAAAATATTTTACTGATGTTATGCTAAATAAAATTTTACTTCAAAATACAGATAATCTATATCGCCAGAGAACCTTTTTCTTGCTCCTGAGTTTCTTGCTTTTGATTTCTAATGCTCTTTTATCAGTAAAAATATTCACAAGTGATACAAAGGTTATATTAACTCCATTTGTGTCTCAAAAAATGGAGATTGGCAAAAATAAGGTCTCTAGCAGTTATTTAAACTCTATAGCAGCGATGCATATGTCTATGCTTATGGATCTTAATGAGAGCAATATTGATATTAAGAAGGATTTCATATTGCAGAATTCAACAGATAGTAATTATAGAGATATGTGTAGTTATTTTGACCATCAGTCTGAGACTATTAAGAAGCATAAAATATCTACATTTTTTATTCCTCAAAAATGGACAGCTAATGAAGGAGAATTGACTCTTTTTGTAGAGGGGCTACTTAGCAGTAGATTTGGCCATGAAGGCAAGGAGACAAAGAAAATAAAATGCAAGATGGAGTTTGAATTGGTATCTGGCGTATTAAAACTCAAGAGGTTTGAACCAAGTATAGAGGAAGGAGTATGAGATATTTATTAGCTATTATTTGTTTTGTTGCTACATCTGCATTTGGGATCAAAATTTCAAATAAATATAACTGGATTAGTGCTCGGGACATGAGGATAAAAGAGATAGTAGGAGATAGAGATAAGTTTGATATTTTATCCTCAGCTTTGAGTGATAAGCTTGTGTTGCTTCCTAAGGTGGATAAATTTAGCTTCAGTATCATTACTCATACGGGATCACAAAAAGATCTGGAGTTTGAGACTTATGATATAAAACCTCAAGATATAGAAGTGTCTTTGAAGCAGAATTTCAGTATTTTACCTTCTCTAGAGGAGAATAATGGTTTTGAATATAAGTTATCCCTTATTCTTAGTGGCAGGGAGCAATTCAGACCGTATTCAAAGAGAACTACTATTTTCAATAAAGATTTTATCGCTGTTAAAAAGGGATATTTCTTATCTGGTTTTGAGTTATTTGATGTAAGAGCTAAAAGAGCTTTAGTGGTAGATAAAAATTTTATAAAAGAGATTTATCCTAAGACTCAAAATTATTACTGCTCAAAAGATAAAATAAAAAAAGGAGAAAGATTACAGGTGCTTATATATGACTATTGAATTATTAGAAAAACTTTTAAAGGGAAAAAATCAAAAAGAGACAAGTTCTAAACGTTTATCAGCAGGTCTTTTTTTAGCTGCGATTGCAGGAATAGGGCTGCTTGTTTTAAGTTCTATAAGTAAAAAGAAAGAGATAAAAAATGTAGCAGCAGAGCAGCCAATAAAAACAGCGGCAGAGGTGCTCTCGCAAGATAAAATTTGGCAGGAGCATTTTGAGAATAAACTCAAGGATAGTGAAATCAGTCAAAAGCAAGCAAATGAGAAGTTACTCTCTAGCATAGAGGAAAAGTTAGATAAGATCTCAAAAACTACAAATCAAGATATAGATAATTTAAGATTCCAGATAGATAAAGAGCGTAGAATAAGTCAGTTAGACAGGCAAAGCAGAAAAACAGAGCAGCAAGTTTTTGAGGCGCCAAGGCAGCAAAATATCTCTATAAGTAAAATAGGCGCTAGTAGCGATCTACCAAAAGATCTAAGTATTTATATCCCAGCAGGAACTTATGTTCCATCTAGACTGCTTAGCGGTATATCAGTCTCTACAGGTATAGGGGTGCAAGCTGATCCTATGCCAGTAATTATCAGAGTTACTGCAAATGCTGTAGCGCCTTCTGGTGCAAAGATAGCCCTTAAAGAATGCAGGATAATAGGGAGTTGTTATGGAGACTTATCTAGTGAGAGAGCTTTTTTGCGTCTAGAGACCCTATCTTGCGTTCAAGGTAAGAGGGCATTTGAGACAAGCATAGAAGGCATTGTAACTGGAGATGATGGCTTGCCTGGAATCAAGGGTAAGGTAATATCTATGGATGCTCAGCATTTGCAGAATGCATTTTTTGGAGGTTTTTTATCTGGCCTGAGCAAAGCAGCAACAGCTCAAAACGAGAATATGCCAGCGATGTTTATGTCAGCTGGAGGGGAGAAGAAGCATAGTTCTTTTAAAGAGTTCGGGTCTAATCTGAAAGATAACGCAATAGGGGGATTTGGGAATGCTGCTGATGGAATAGCGAATTACTATATCAAAAAAGCAGAGAGTATTAGCCCTGTAATTCAAGTGCCGTCTGGGGCACTTTTAGATGTTGTAATTTTAAAGGGGGTATTTTTTTCTACTGAAATAAAAAGAGGGGCTAATGAGAAGTAACTATATATTTGTTCTACTAGTTGTGATGTTGTCTTCTTGTTCCAGCTATAGTAGTAAATTTCCATGTCCAGAAGCAAGGGGGGTTATATGCACTCCTTTGAGGGTAGTAGATGAGATGATATCAACAGGAAGGATTGAAGAGGTTGATATAGATCATAAGAAACAAAAACAATGCGGAAAAATATGTGGTCATTAGATAAACTTGGAGAAGTATTCGGGCTTGGTGGCAAGAGGGACTTTGGTGCTTCTAGTGGGCAGCAGAGATTTTTACTGCGTGATTATTTAGAGTATCCATCATATCTAACCTCTCATTTGATATATAGATCCTATGATGAGGACAGAGGCTTGTTTTTACTTGAAGATGGATGGGAAGGGTTTTGGTTTGAAGTTAGTCCTGTGGTGGGGATCAATCAGCATTTAGAAAAAAATCTAAGATTATTTTTTAGTGATGAACTTCCTGATGATACACATATACAATTTTTTCTAATAGCCAGTCATAAGACTCAGGATTTACTAGATAAATGGCAAAAAGCGAGAGATTCAGATGATGAAAATCTAGAAAAGCTAGCATTATATAGGGCTCAATTTTTTAAAGAGAAATCAGAGGAGCTTAAAGGGGATGATATTTTAACAAGAGATTTCAGGATTTTTATTTCGGTATCGCAAAGGAAGCCTGATCATGAAAAATTTCTAGATTTCAAAAAAATGCTTTTTAGTAAAATGCAGGCTATGGGGATGAGTCCGAGTTATTTAGGGCCTGAAGATTTAATTGAGTTTATTTCAGACGTTGTATCTCCTAATTTTTCTAATGCTCCATCAAAGAGAAAATATAATCAGTGGGATAGTATAAATAATCAGGCTATAAACCCTGGGCGAATTGACATAGATAATGATCAAATCATATACGACAAAAAAGCATATACAAGGGTATATAACGTAGATAATTATCCAGAAGAATATACTCTATATCAAATGGTCAATTTACTTGGAGATAAAGATGCGCTTAATATCCAAGGGAGGTTTTTTATGTGTTACTCTATATCATCTACTATTGGAGAGAGTAAGACTTCTTCGATCTTATCAAAAGGGGTAGGAATAATCAAATCAGCAGAGCAGGGGCATGCTAGGCTTACTAATATATCAGAAGAGGCAAGGCAGTGGCTTCCTATAATCAGGGGGAATAATAGATTTCTTCATACAAGTTTTTTCGTGGGGCTGACGTCAACAAAAGAAAAAATAGATTATGCAGAAATTGGCTTGACCTCAATTTACAATGTGCAAGGCTTTAAATTAAAAAGAGCAGATTTTTTGCATTTGCCTATTTTGCTGTCTATACTGCCTATGCAGTCAGGTTATTATTTAGACGATATTATAAAGCTTAGGCTTTCTACTATAAGAACATCAGAGGAAGTAGAAGCTCTTTTGCCAGTTAACGCTGAATGGAAGGGCGTTCCTATGCAGGGAGTTTTATTTGTAGCAAGAAAGGGGCAGCTTTTTAATTGGAATCCTTTCTATAAAGTGGGGGGAGGAAATTACAATGTATGTATTTTTGGTCCATCAGGCAGCGGTAAATCAGTTTTACTGCAGGAGTTTGCTAGTTGTATGCTTGCTCAGAATGTAAAGATATTTGCATTAGATATTGGGCAGAGTTTTAAAAATCTAGCACATCTTCTGGATGCAGATTGGATAAAATTTTCTTCAGATATGGAAATTTCATTAAATCCATTTTCTAGAATTAAAGATTTGTCTGATATAGACGGGGAAGTATTTAACTGTCTTGTCAGCGTTATATGCTCTATGTGTGATGCAGTAGGTAGTCCTTTGCGTCAAGCAATTGTAGAGAAGGCTATAAAATCTATTAAATTCAAAGAGCATTTATCAATAGATACAGTAGCAAAAATGCTTCTTGAGGGAGAAGATAAAGATGCTCGGGATTTAGGCCATACTTTATATCCATATACTTGCGAGGGAAGATACGGGAAATTTTTCTCTAAGATGAGTAATATTGATTTTAAAAAACCTCTTACAGTGTTTGAATTTGAAGAGATAAAATCCAACACAGCCTTTTTAGCAGTTGTGTTGCAGATTATCTCTATGGAGATCCTTATGCAGGTGCTTACTGGTGATAGGCTGTCTAAATTTGTTTTAATAGTAGATGAAGCATGGATGATACTAGATTATGCGGCAAAGTTTTTAGGAGATTTAGCAAGAACCTTAAGAAAATATGGAGGATCTTTGGTGACATGCGTTCAAGGATATGAGGATTTTCAAAAGACTCCTGAGTCAAAAGTGATCATAGATAACTCAAATTGGACATTAATGCTTCAGCAGAAAAGGGAGGGGATAGATGCTATGAGTAAATATAGCGTCTTTGACGATATATTGCCTCTACTCAAAACAGTGCAATTTGTACCAGGAAAATACTCAGAATGTTTAATATCCACTAATGGGATTAATGTTGTAGGAAGATTAGTACTAGATCCCTTTTCAGCAAAGTTATATTCAACAGACGCATCTGATTTTGCATTTATAAAAAAAATGGAGAAAGAAGGCAAGTCACTAGAGGATGCTATAAATTTATTATTAACCAAAAAATAGAGGTAGATTATGAAATCATATTTAAAAGATTTTTGGAAAAAATACAAAAGCCAGATTATCACAGGGATTATTTGTATTTTTATAGGAGTCAATATAGGTTCTAGGGGGCAGCAATATTTTTATAAAAAATCAATAGAAGATAGATTGCTCAACACTCTTGAGAAGGGGTTTAATAGATAAAGAAATTTTTATAATCAATCAAATAAGAGGGAATTATGGATCTTGTAATAATGATATGTTTAATTCTAATAGTGTTTAACATCCCAGCAATATATCTAATCTGGGCTTTATATAGTTATGAAAAAGAAATAAAGAAGGAGGAGAAATATAAAAAGCATCTTTTGGAGAAAATAAATAGCCATTATAGATTTTTGATCAAGTAATAGTGGTTATATGGATTTAAGAGGGATCTATAGTAGATATAAGCTAATAGTATGGACAGTCCTATTTGTTGTAGTTTTATCTAATTTATCTAGCGTATTTATAGCGATAAAGATATTTAATATCATATCTAATGATAGAGAGCGCATTGAGAGAAAAATCAGTGATTTTGAGAATAGGTTATCGAGTGAGATAGTAGCATTTGAAAAAATACATTCTGATAGGAAAGAAGGCATAAAGGCGGAAGTTAAGAGTTTTGAAAAGCAGTGGCAAGAGGGTGTGGAAGACTGGCATAAACAGTGGGATAGAAAGATGGCCCGTTTTAATGAGATGGACAGGATGCACGAGGAGGCTAGAAGTGAATTTGAAAGATTTGGAATAGCTTTTAAAAAGAAGATGAAAGAAGATGCTGAGCGTGGCAGGAGGGAAATAAAGGAGAGGTGGAAAAAGATGAGCGAGGAGTTTTGGGAGGTTAAGGAGACAGAAGAAGAGAAAAGATCAAGGAAGGCGAGAGAGGAATATTGGCAAGAAAAACAAAAAGAGAGAGAAGCAAGAGAGCAAAAACGCAGAGAGGAATTTTCAAAAAAAACAAAAGAAGAGATAGAAAAACTTTTTGAAGATGCAGATCGTTATAAAGCTAAAGTTAGAGCAGAAAGAGAAAGGCAGCAAAGAAAGAAAAAAGGTAGTAGAAAATGAGAGTGCTGCTTTTAGGTTTGTTTATGTGTTATTCAACAATATTTGCTAAAGATTTTGGCCGTCAGGGCCATGTATTTGAGATCAGGGAAGAGAGATTTTCTGAGATGATACAGAGGAAGCTTTCTAGGTTAGATTTAAATAAAGAGAGGATAGAGTTTCAACAAAAATTATGGGATATGGTGAATGAGCCCAAAAGCTTAGGACTTCGTAGGGCTAGAAAGGAAAGAGATTATGAGATAGATCTGTCATATGTAGTAAAGGAGAACATAGAGGATCTGAATGGGAAAATGATAGCCTACAGGGGGCAGAAGATAAATCCATTTGATTATATTACTTTGGATAAAGAGATAGTTTTTATCAATAGCAATGATCAGCAGCAATTAGCTTGGCTAGAAGCAAATTACAAAGATAAAAACTGCTGCCTTATCCTAACGGAAGGGCGGCCAATAGAGATATCAGCTAAGTTAAATAGGCAGGTATATTTTGACCAATTTGGGACTCTTTCAAAGAGATTTAAGATTACAGCAGTTCCAGCTGTAATTAAACAAGAAGCATTGGCAGCGAGGGTATATGAGATTGCTCTGTAGTTTTTTCTTATTAGTTATATTTTGTAATAATAGTTTCGCTAGTGGAACTTGTGTGGGTAAATTCGTCAATCCAATTACAGATATTTGTTGGAGCTGCGTACTTCCTATCACTATTGGCGGCAGTAAAGTTGGCATTAAAATACCAGGTAAAGGAGTGAAGGGTAGGGATACTAAAAATCCTTCTACTCCTGTATGTATGTGCATGAAAAAAGGTATTCCAACACCCGGAGTACCGATAGCATTTTGGGAGCCTACTCGTTTAATAGAGATTACAAGAACTCCTTATTGCATGGTAGGACTTGGAGGAATATCATTTGGCAGTGATCCACAAAGAACAGGTACTGTAAGTGATAGCGATAGTCACTATAGCCAGTATCATCTGCATTATTATGTATACCCTTTAATTTACTGGCTTGAGCTTATTACAGATTTTGTTTGCCTGGAGTCTGGAACATGGGATCTTGCATATATGAGTGAATTTGATCCTACTTGGAATGATGACAAGCTGCATAGCATTTTAAATCCAGAGGTGTTTTTATTTGGCAATCCTTTAGCCCAGGCGGCTTGCGCTCTTGACTGTGGTCTGGCTAATACAAAATTTGCAAGTGATAAGATGTTTTGGTGTGCTGGCTGCCTTGGTAATATGTATCCATGGGTAGGATACAACAGTGATCATTACGGCGGAGTACAATCATCACATTTGCTGGCAATCAGGGCAATAGCAAAAATGCATAGAATAGGTCTTGCAAGGCAGACTTCTACTTCAAGCAGTAAAGCCAATGGCGATTTATGTAAAAAATCCTATTGCCCAAAGATAAAGAAGAGTCAGTATAAGCTTCAGATGACTTATCCAAAATATATAAAGGGAAGTTTTTCATGCGTGCCGCTAGGTATGACAGATTTATTATATGGAAAAAATAAAGAGTTCCCAATGACGGGACAAGATTGGGTATATGTATTATGGCGAAAAGTGAATTGTTGCGCTTTCTAGTGCTTTTATTAGGTAGTTTTATGCTGATAAATATATCAAAAGCAGATACAACTGCTTTGATGATATTTATCTCTGAAGGATTGCCAAAAGAGGCTATCGAAAATTACAAAAAAGAAGCAGAGAAATTTGGCGGAGTATTATTGCTTCAAGGGTTAGTGCGAGGTAGTTTTGAAGCAACAAAAGAGTTTTTAGGCAAAGGCGGAAGTTTGCAGATAGATGAAGATGCATTTGATATTTATAAGATTAAGGTAGTGCCAACAATAGTGCTGGCTAAGGAAGAAGATGGCGAGCTTATATATGACCGAATAGAAGGGAATATGAATATAGCAGCAGCTTTAAATATATTTAAAAGTAGGGGAGATCTACCTGATTTAGCAGATAGGTATTTTCAGGGGGATGCTAAATATTTATATGCACAAAATTTAGATGTGGTGGAGCAAAATGATCTGCAAGGTGACTTTTTAGATGAAGAAGCTATAATGAGGCAGCTAAAAAGCATAGAAAAAGCAAATAGAGCCCCATCAAGAGAGGAATTATTAGAATTTATGGATAATTTTGATGAGCAGAAGCATGAGCAGAGTAGAAGTAACAATGCTCAAAATAAAAAAGATGGAATTAAATCAAAAAAAGAGGTTATAGAATTTATGGATAGCTTTGATGCCAGCAAGTATCAACAAGAGAGTAGCGGGCAAGATCAAAAATCTACAGAAGAGCTAATAAATTATATAAATGAATTTGAACAAAGGGGAGGTAAAAATGGGAAATAAGGTAAGAGAGTTTTTTTATAACAATGAGGAGAAAATCTCTAGGATATGTATTAAATCATTCAAGTTAGCCATTATAGGAGCGTTTTTAGCAACATGGGGAGGAGGAGTTTTTTTTGCTTACCATGTTTTAATAGGCTATATAACCTTTATGGCTTTGGGAAAAGTTTTTGCTATAAATTTAGTAGCTATAACAATTTACAGGGCTATTAAATTAGTGATTTCTTATTTCCAGAAATTTCAGCAGATAGGAGGCATTTATAGTTATAGCGCTATAAAGAAATGGGTAAAGAAAATTGCTATTATTTCTTTATTGATAATAATGTACGACATTTTTATTGTTGTTTTTATAAGATGGCTAAATCTAGGAAGTGATTCTTTTCCATATGTGATGCATGCATCTATTATAGTCACATTTTCATTAAATTTCTTGATTAGCTTGATCCCAAATTTATCTGAGAAGATAAAGGAAAAAATAGACTTAGTCACCCTGTTTTTTCCAATTATGTACGTATTGCGTATAGGAATAATTTTAATTTTTAAAATATAAAAAGAGGTAATTTATGGCAAAAGGGGGAGGTAAATTATATAGGTTTTTAAAAATTAATGAGGAGAAAATCTCTAGGGTAGGGGCAATAACCTTAAAATGTTTTGCAATATTGTGGTTTTTACTTATATGGCGTTTAGGGGCAGGTTTGCTTGGGTATCTTTTTTATAATCTTGCAATGACCTCGCATATAGTAGGCAAAAGTTTCTTTACAATATCAAGGTTAAATTCAAATTTTTTGGGATTTACATTAGGTGTAGTTAGTGATTTTGTAGTGATTTATGTTTTTGGGATTTCTATTATCAATGCGCTGGGAGCTCTAAAGGAGCAGATCTCTAGTTATACCAGCTTAGCTAAATTTATTAAAAAGGCTGCATTGAGCATTACTATAGTGTTGTTTTACCACGTATTGTTTATATTGTTAACAAAATCTTTTTATTCTGAGTATGGAGCGTATTATTTTATAAGCTTTTTCTTTGGTTGCCACTGCACATTAGTATTAATTATTAATCATATAAATATTTTTTCTAGATACAGAAAAATATTCTACAAAATCATATTATTTTATCCAATTACTGATTTTGTAGTATTGATTTTTTATTTTTTAACTAAATAGAGGTAATTATGTTTCAATTAAAAATTCATCATGATGTAAAAGTAACCTATAACAGTGATACAGCAAAATGGGAAAAAGATCTTTCGTCTCCAGGGCATGTCTACATAGAGCTTGCCGGCAATAAGGGTGAGAGTATTTTTAGAGGGGTAAACAAAAAAGTAATGTTATGGCCTGTTGATTATAGAGATGAGAAAGTAAGATATGATAGAGCTGTTGAATATCAAAAAAGTAGTGGAAATAAGGTTTTAACTACAAAAATTTTAGAGATAAACCAAACACAGTACGAAAAGATAAGGGAATATATCGAAAGAGGACCATCTGGTTCATATTTCCCATTTTCAAATGATTGTGTATGTTTTGTTAATGAAGTATATAAGATAGCAGGAGGACAAAGAGATTTTACTGAGCTATATACAAAAGAGGAGTATTCTTCTCTCAATACAATACTTGCTTCAAGTACTTTTCTTAGATTTTTTGTAACAAAGGAAGAAGCAAAACTAGTTTATCGTCCTTTAACCAGCAAGGCAGAAGTTGCTAAAGAAAAAAATGTCCCATTATCTAGAGTTCTAACAAAATTAGAGCTGCGTGAACCAAAAGAGGGGCAGAGCTATCCAGTATTCAGTGACCCTGAAGGATTATTAGAGGATTTTAAAGAGATAGATCGTCATATTTTTATTATTTTGCCTGAAAATACTAGTGAGATACCTATTCATTTGAGGCCATCTATCACCCCAGAAGAGAAATTAGACCTAGGAGCTGAGACAAGGTTGCCTCAATGGTTGATGCTAGATGATTGGGATCATAACTATTTAAAAGAAAAAAGGGAATTTTTAGCAGAGAAATATAGCATGCCATCACTGCTTACTGCCAGCGCGGAAGAGATATATGGATTTGGGCTTGCTCAGCATAAGGAAGCTTTAGCAAAACATCCTCCGCAAGCAGTGACTGAGATGGTAGAAGAATTTGAAAGAGTGCATCAAACTGATCAATTTCAGCAGCAATTTACACAGGGCCAAGAATTTGCACGTGAAATGATGGGATTGGGTGGTTTAGGAGAAGACCCATCAAAGCTAATGGGAGCATTTTTGCATAATCAAGAAGATATGGATCAGTTAGATTTTTCAGCTTGGGGATTTGGTGATTTCGGCAAGGGAGGTAGCAATTTTGGCTAAGATTATCTGTATTTTGGGATTAATATGTAGCAGTTTTGTTTTCGCTGGCTATGACAAGGAGGAGTTTAAACGCATCTGGGATCACAGTCAGAAGGCAGACGGTCTTGAGAATTGGCAGAAGCCATTATCTGTTCAAGAGAAAAACGGTGAAGTAAATGCTCCGGTAGATAATCCTGATATAGAGTTATACAGGCAGGAAGGAGAAGGTAAAGAGGCTCAAAAAATTACCAAAGCTGATGCCGAAAATTTTTCCCCTCCTGAGGACGAGAGCGTTATGGCTGATCAGGGAAGAAAAATAGCATCAGGCAAAAGTGATGCAGCTCAGGCTCTAAGGGTAATGCAGGATTCGACAGATGAGAATAATCCAGCAGTAGCTAATAATCTAAGAGAAGTAGATAAAGCGCTAGAAGAGGCTACTAAAATATACCAAAAAGGTATTATGGCTGAGCTTGATAAGCTAAAGAATGAGGGGATAGATTTTGACTGCGTAACCTTTGAAGGGAAAAGCCATTTAAGGGATGACCCATTTGTAATGGGATGGGAGGAAAAAGAAGTGAAAGAGCCTATTCCCGAGACGTTTTTTTGTGAAAAATTATTCAATACTTATGATGCATTTGAAGATTTAGAGATCCATTGCAGAAGATTTAGTAGTACGCGGGAAGATGTCAGATTACTCAGTAGCAATATACCTCATAAGCTTAATAACGGTATATTTACATTTACCATAGATGATAAATCAGGGAATTATAATAAAAGGGAATCCACCAATAGAAGAGGTTGGTTTGGGAATGAATTTTTTAGAACTCATACAAAATATACAAAAGATATAACTTTGGAGCTTGATGTCAAGAAAGATCCTAGGGTTTTTGCAGAGTTCAGTATTTATGATCTGGAGTATAAGCAGTTTGTCAGTGTTTCAGTTAATGGTCAGAATGTTTTTGTAGGGCCTTATGGAGGTTCGAGTTTAACTGATTTAAACAGCGAGTCTGAGTATAAATATTTTGTAAAAGTAAGTTTTGGTGTAATAGTTCGTCGCCGCGAACATGAGGTATTACCTAGGGTCAGTACTGGAAGCCGTACATATCTTGTAGGTGAAGATACTACATATCATGGAAGAGATGAGGGGTATAGGCAGCCTAGGAGTTATAATAAAATTGCTAAGATAGATATAAGACCATATTTAAAACTAGGTAGAAATAGTATAGTTATCAGAAGTATATCTATTGATGGGGCATATTTATCAGCTGGGATTAAATCATTTGAGAGGATTTGTTTGCAGTGGTCAGATCCAGTTTGGAACGAGAGGACTACTTTAAAAAAAACAGGAGACATTACAGAGAGAACATCTGGAGGCAGCCAAAGGCCAGATGAGGAGATAGAGTGGGCAAAAGAGGGTGAGCATGATTGGTAGAGTAGTGTTGATCTTATTATCTATGACGCTGATTTCTCAAAGCTTTGCCAAGGGAGGGGCGTATGATTCACGTCCAATTAAAGAGCAAGGAAATACTAGGTTCAGGGAGAAGGTAAAACAGGACTATGTAAAGATCTCTGCTTCTAGTGATATCAAAATTGCTCATGATAAAGAGAATAAAAGGATTATCATCGGCAGGTGCGAAGAAAGAGACGATGGATCGGGAACTGGTAGCAGCTGCAACTTTTTATATGCAAGAGAGGGCAGGGAGTTCAAAAATTCAGTGACAATAGAGATTGTAGATGGTGTCGGTAGCATAAATCTCAGATCGATAAAATATAAGGATCATGCAATTATTAAGGCTAGCGATAGAGTAATTTTTACATCTGTAGGAAGTGAGGATTTTAAATGGGGGCAAGAGAGATGTGATGAGGTAATGACAGATGAGCCATTTGATTATTATAGAGCGATTGAGAAAAATGGTGAGATGATCCCTGTTCAAACAGGGAGAATCGGCAGTGCTTCTTTGGGGGTAAATCTAAAGCCTTTGATGGAGAATAATAAAATAAGAATAGATATTTTAGTAGCTGCTGGATATTTTGGAGGGTATGAGCTAGTGATAGATTATTCAGCAAGTTCTAGGTTTTCTTATGAGCCAAAGGAAAATGTTTATCGTTGCTTCGATAGTAGAAAGACATGCACTCAAGGCAGACAAGAAAGGATTATAGAGGGCGTGAGGGTAACAAGAGATTGCTGGCAATATGGATATACCAAAACTTGTGATTATCCATCTAAAGATGATTGCGGAAGATTTGAATATAGGCAAGACTGCCTTTTTATTCAAGACAGGGAATGTATTTTATATGATGGTGAGGGCAACTGCGTGAATGTTTTGCGTGAATATTCATGTAAAACTGGGGAGGATACATATAAAGTTATGCGTCCTAAATATATCTCAACCAATGATGATTTATCTATCCCTGGAGCGATTAAATGTAGTGTTTTTCCGTGCATGGAGGGGATTTGCCATAATCCGCATTGGGATAAAGATAAAGATATGCCAGATTCAGTAAGTAAACTTAAAATAGCTCAACATACTCAAGGAAAAGATTTAGAGAATGTTAGGCTGTTTCCTGGCACAGTGCAGACTTGCAGAATGGGAGCTCTGGGATTTAAGAATTGCTGCCAAATTAAAGGGATGTCAAAAGACTGCAGAAAAGAAAATATAAAACTCAAAGGAGGATGGGGCAAGCTGGTAGGAAATAGCTGCACAAAAGATGAGGAGCATTTGGCTAGCCAAAGAGAGAGAAAGCGTTGTTACTATGTAGGGAAAGTAATAAAAAGAAGGATCGGAATAAAGTCAGGCTCACATAAGAAATTTTGCTGCTTTCCTGAAGTGCTGCATAAGATAATACAGGTAGAGGGTAGGAAGCAATTAGGTAAAGGTTGGGGAGATCCTAAAAATCCAGATTGTGGCGGTCTTACTATAGAAGAGCTAATGAAGATAGATTTTACTAAGATAGATTTTAGTGAAGCTTTTCCTGAATTTACCCATAAAGCCAAGGAAGATGAGAGAGGTGCTATAAAATATAAGAAGAGAAAATTTCCAAAAGAAAATCCTGATTATTCTCAGAAGAGATTACAAAAACATCTTCCCTCAGGAAATAAAGATGGAAAAGCTATTCATGGCAATAAGCCATCACAGATGAATAGGCCAAGTGCTCATCAGTTGCGTAAGAAAGGTCAGATGCATGAAAGATTTGGCACAACCGGAAAAGGCAGCGAGAGTGAAAATTACCATGATAATTATCCAATAAAAAAACAAGAGTGAGGTAAAAGATGGAGAATAAAAAAAAGATTTTCTTGGTAATAATATATGCCATTATGACATATAAAATATGCTATGGGGGATTTTATAACGATAGAGAAAGAGGTTGGTTTTGGCATGAGCAATTAAGTAAGCAGGAGCAATTAAAAAAACAGAAAGAGCAGTTACAGCAAACGCCCGAGAATGCAAAAAGATTGGTTGAACAATTAAAGAAGGATATAGAGGATAGTAGAAATATATGGCTTGAATTTCCTACAATTGAGAATGCTACTAAGTATCGTCTAGCAGAGAAGAAGATGTATGACAAAACAACTAAGGCAACTGAGGCGTGGCAGATGGCTGGTATTTTGCACCCAGAGCTAGATGACAATTTAGAAAATCCAAGTAACATACACGCAAGAAGGCTTGCAGATGAAAACGAATTAGAGAAGAAGGAAGAGGTTATAAGAAATTTAGCTGGGGAGATTGACTTAGTCTTATATACCGATAATAGCTTACAAGCTTCAGCTGCTTTTGAGCCGGTAATAGATAGATTTTGTAATAAATATGGGTTTAGCATGGAAGTTATTACAGAAAATGAATCTAATTATTTTGCCAGTTATACAAAAATTACTCCAGAACTCAGAGCCTCGCTTAATATCAGAGGCGCTCCTTCTGTATTTGTAGTGCATAAAACGCTTGATATGTCCTTTGAGCTAATTAGTAACTTTACAAGTTTTTCAGAACTTGAAGAAAGATTATTGGTAGCCAGGGAAATATTTAAAAAAGAGGCGAGAGAATGAAAAAGATAATATTTATATATACATTAATTTGTATTCCTAGTGTATTACGTGCAGATGGTATTTTAAATAGATTAATCAGGACTTCTGGTGGCATGAGTAATGTGACTAAACCTATGGTGATCCACGATCAATCTTCAGGCTATATATCAGGGGGATCTATCCAGGTAAGGGCAGCAAGGCCAAAGACAATTCAGCCTGTGTATTTTGAGCCGCCTAGTTTTTCTATGGATGGATGCGGAAGTAAAGATTTTCGCTTTGGTGGTTTTACCTTCATTAAGTTGGCTGGGTATTTAAATTTTTTTAAAAAGATACCATCAGCAGCGCTTCCTTATGCGCTCAGACTCGGAATAAAGGCCTATTGTCCTCAATGTGAGAATGTTACATCTGATTTAGAGAAGGTATCAAATACTATCAATAGTATGACTATGAATGATTGTGAGATGGCTCAAAAGTTGGTTGATGGGACATTAGCTAAACTTAACGCAAATTCAGTACAGTCTTGTATGAGCTCAAATAGAATCTCAGATGGTGGATTTGAAGATATGCAGCAACTCAGAAGCAAGTGTAGTAAAGCGCCAGATAGTACAAAGGGCAGTGAGGGGAAGCAGGAGAGGGAGGATACAACTTTAGGAGATGAGTTTAATATAGCATGGAAGGCTATGACGAAAGGAGGTGAAAAAGGTAAAAAGATAGAAGGAGATAAATCTCTTTTAGAGTTTATGATGTCTATATCCGGCACCCTTATTGGGAAGAAAGAAGGTAAAGACGCAGATGCTAAGTGGAGATTTGAGATGAAATCGTCACTATTTACAGATATGAAGCAGCTTGATAACTATATATCAGGCTCAGAGCCTATTAAACTATATAAATGCAACGATAGCAAAGAGTGTTTATCTCCGGAGGTCATGGTTAAGCAATTTAATGAAAAAGAAGCCCCAAGTTTTGTAGATAAAATTAGATCTACATTAGAGGGGCTGGCTGCGAAGGTGATAGCAAATGAGACTAAGTTTACAGCTCAAGAAGAAGAGCTTATCAGTCTCTCAACCATACCAGTGATTCCAATGATAGAGAATGCTATCATGACCAGAGGAGGCGGAAGTGATGGTTATGGTTTAGTAAGATATAACTCAGAAATCTTAGAATCTCTTGCCTATGATATTTTAGTAGAGTATATGACGTCCCTGCTTGATAAGGTCAGAAATGAAGTGTATGCCTTAGAGGTATCAAGTAATGATAAAGCTATTTTGCAAGATTATATGCACTCACTATCTGAGACTAGAAGGATAATAGAGTCGCATAAATATACAGCTTTTCAAAGAGCTCAGATTAGCATGCAATCAAGAGAGCATATAACTCTAGAGAGAAAGCAAATAATCTCTAGAGTATCAAGAATATTTACAAATAAAGAGGAATAATTATGTTTGAGATAGGAACTTACGGACATTTTGATGCGATGTATCACACGCTTCAAGCAATAGCGATGATAACAGGAGATGGTGATTTTTATTATCAAACGCTAAAATTTGTATCGGTTATAGGCTTTGCGGTGATGCTCATCAAAGGTGCTTTAGAAGGGAATGTAAAAAGAGCTATCCAGCATCTGAGTATAGTAGTATTGGTTATTGGGGTGATAATGTATGTGCCCAGCGGGCAAGGAGGTAGTATGATGGTAAAAGATCATGTTACCAAGAGAAAAGCAGTAGTCGCTAACTTACCTTTTGGATTTAATTTATTTATAGGAGTTGCAGAGTCTTTAGGTTTAGCTATAACTGCTTGTATAGATCAAGCCTTCAGCGTAGTAAAGGCGGATAAGTTTTCATATCATGATTATGGACCTAGTTTTGGATCGTCTCTTATTCAAGAGACAAAAAGATGGAAGATACAAGATCCAGAGCTTTCTGCATCTGTTGAGAATTTCTTAGAGAGATGCGTGATAATGCCATGCACTATAGGAGTGCAGATGAATTTCAAAGAATTATTTAGAGCTCCAAATTTCTTAGACTATGTTCATACCAACTCAGGAGATGGGTATAGGCATGTAGTGATTTATGATGGAGGAGGGAAAAAGAGTGTAAAATGTAAACAAGCTTGTGAGATAATACAGAAGAAACTCAAAGGAGAGTATTTAGAGTTTAGAAATGATCTAAAGCATAGCAACTTTGCTTTATCTGGCAGAAGCTCATTTATAACAGGCAGCACTGATCCAGGAGATATCTCTGGGCAATATCTAGAGAAGAATTTAGGGATAATGCTAGGAGGTTATTTGGGCGCGGGCGGCACAAGCGCTGAAGATTATGCAAAACAGGTAATGATGCTGCATAGTTTTTCTAAGTTTGGCGAGTATGGTGCACTCAGAGCTATACAAAATCAGGAAAATGCATGGAGCCTTACTGGGAAAATAGCGGGATATTATGTACCGATGCTGCTTACAGTATTTAAATGCCTTACATATGCATGTTTTTTATTTGTAGTGCCGATAGTAATTTTTACAGGAAGCTTAGATCATCTAAATAGATATATGATATTGGTGTTCTCATTTCAGTTGTGGCCAGCATTATCATCAATACTGAACATGTTCATAGAGCTGTATACCTCTGGAAGCATGCAGGCGTTAGCAAGCAGGGGGGCTGTGAGTATATCAACCCTAGCTAAAGTAGGAGCCTTGTCAGACAAGATAGTAGCAATAGCCTCAAGTATGCAGATGTCAGTGCCAGTGCTATCTTATATGATAGTTTCAGGTGGATTTGGGGCAATGGTAAATGCTATGGGGAGTTCTTACTCTATGTCCCAGTCAACAGCAGCAGCTGCAAGCGAGCTGACTACGGGCAATAGAAGCTATGATAATATCTCTAGCCGGAATGTATCTAGCAACAAAATAGATAGAGGAAGTAGTTATAGGGACTCAGATGCTATAGAGATGGTAACTGGTGAGGCGCTTAATATGAGGCCTTTAAGAGACACAGTCACTTCAGGAGCTGGAACCACAGAACATGCTACTGGATTTAAATATGACATAAACTCATCAATACAAGAGATGAGAGAACAAGCTGTAAGAGACCAATCCTCTAGTTTAGAGTCAGTGCAGCAGGGGCATACAAAGTCAAAGTCCAAGGTAGTAGATCAAGTTACAGAAATGCTTACATCTATAGATGACTCCATCAAGCAAGGAGATAGCTATGGGCTAGCTCAGAGGATACATGAAAATAAGGATCTAGAGGATGTGTATAGCAAGGCTCATGATATAGAGCAAGCTCAAGGCGTATCTAGAGAGGAGTCTTTAAGAAGAGCTGTAGAAGGAAGCGTATCTGCAGGTAAAGGTGGGCTTTTGGGGAAGGCTATAAAAAGCTTTGCAGGATTTGAGGTAGATGTAAAGGGAAATATAGAATCTCAAAGTGCAGATAGATCTGTATTAACAAGCGATGTTAAAGATAGGTATAATACTTCAGATAGTACCAAAGAAGGATTAGGCCTATCTAGAGATCTTACAAAAGATGAGCATTTTACCAAAGATACGGGCTTGACTCAGCAAAAGTTCAAAAAGTTAGGAGAGAATATAAGTGAAATGGAGCAATATGAGAAGAGGGAGCAGATGGAGCATAGTAAGATGAAAACTTTAGAGAAAAATTTGCAGGAGATGGAATCAGCTGGTATGCAATCTTCTCATGATATCACGCCAGAAGTGATAAAAAGAACAGCAAAAGATCTTAAAGTTGCTGAAAATGTTGCTATAGGAAGGCTATATAACCCTCATGATGTTCAGGCTCAAAGAGCTGCATATATGAATGCTAGATCCCTTGCAAAAGAATATTTAGGCAAATCTATCAATGTTAGCGTAGATATACCGAGTAAAGAAAAGTTTGATGAAAGGGCTCGTGCGAATATGCTACAAAAAGCCCCTCAGTTTACAGGGTTTGAAGAGACTGATTTTAGCAAACTTGAGCAGACAAAATTAAGTAAAGAGGTAGACTCTCAGGCAGCTCAAAGAAGGGCAGATATCACTAAGGGCACAGGGGAGATGGCTAAACAACATACTCAAGAAGCTAAAGAAGCTGAGGGTAAATTAGGTGCCAGAAAAGAAGACATAGCAAAAGGCTCTATAGATATGGAAGAAAAAGCAGTAGATACAAGAGAAAAAGCTCCCACAGGTTTTGGTAAAGGTATTGCCAGTATTTATAGAGAGGCAAAGAACTTATTGAGCTCGGATAAAGATGCCGGTGAAGAGCTACCTAGTAATAATAAAGGCGATAGTAACAAAGAGGCTATAGAACAAGCTAAACAAATCAAAAAGAAAGATGAGTAGAGTACTAGCGCCAAATGTTGCCAGGAATGTTTTTGTATAAAGGGCTAGTTCTTGTTGTTTCATCCCATTTTTTTGTCGAATGTTTTGTCAAGGTATCTATTTGCCCATTCCCCTCCAAATCAAAAACAGCAATAGTGACATCCTGATTAAAGACGTCTATATAAGCAAGACATGGCAAGATAGGAATTACAAAAGCAGATATTACTTTGAGAGTAAGTAATATTGCTATCACAGTAGTGGTAGTTTCTCCTTCTATGAAGCTTATAAAACTTGCAGGCAAGAGCGCCAGTACCGCGGCTATAAGAGTTAGGTTGCTGTCTTTTGTATGCAAAGGCTGCTCTTTTGCATATTGTAAGCCTTCACTGATTCTAGCTTTTTCTATGATGTAGGATTTATATTTGCTTGATATAAACATAATAGCAAGCGCTAAGCAATATAGGACTTCTGTCATTTTAGTAGTACAAGCAAAAGAGCAAAGCCAATTTGCTATAAAAAATGACAAATAAGTAGATAATATAAGCTTGAGGCAAGATTTTTGATTTTTGGATAATTCTTTGTTTTTATTTAAACTCTTTGCCATATTATGTTCCTCTTTATAATTTTAGTATAGCATATTTGCCTCTATATTTGGTAAAATTATCAGAAACTCTTATCTATGAAGAAAAGTAAACCGCAAAGATTAAAATCCGATCAATTCTTAAAGAAAGTTCTCTCTATCCCTAAGGTTGCTAAAGAGTTTTTTGAAACGCACTTGCCTGAAAATATTAAGAAAGCTATAGATATCTCATCTTTAGAAATGACAAAGCATAGTTTCATAGATGGGCAGCTTAAAGAAACTCTTTCTGATTGCCTGTTCAAATCTTCAAGTAGTAATGGATATGTTTATATTTTGCTAGAACATCAGTCAACAATAGACCCAAATATAGCAATTAGGATGAGGCAATATATGATGAGTATTTGCCAGATGCATATTAAAGAGCAGGATCCTAAGAAGGAAAAAATCTTGCCACTTATCTGCCCCATGCTAATTTATAACGGAAGCAAGAAATATACAGCCAAAAGGAGTTTTTATGATCATTTTACAGATCCTGATCTTGCTAGGCAGTTATTTGAAGGAGAGTATAAATTGATAGATCTGCAATCTATGGATGATAAAGAGATTTTAAAATCAGATAATTTAGGTTATATAGAATGCTTGATGAAGCATATAAGAGACAGAGATTTTATGAAGTTTTTATCTTCTATAGAGATGACAATAGGAAAAGTAGATGAAGATATATTCAGGATATCTATAAGTTATATGATTCCTAGAATAAAAGAAGAAAATATAGTAGAATTAAAAGGATTAATAGAAAATGCAAGAGGTCATGAAGTTATGAGATCAGTCGCTGATGTTTGGTTTGAAGATGGTATTAAACAAGGTCATGCTCAAGGTCATGCTCAAGGGGATGCACAAGGATATGCTCGAGGGATAGAGCAGGGCAAGTTATTAATAGCTAAAAATCTTCTAAAGCAAAAGTTAGATATAAATCTAATCTCAAAAGCTACGGATTTAACCGAAGAAGAGATAAAAAAACTATTACTAGATGACAAGAGGTCATGAAGTTATGAGATCAGTCGCTGATGTTTGGTTTGAAGATGGTATTAAACAAGGCCATGCTCAAGGGGATGCACAAGGATATGCTCGAGGGATAGAGCGGGGTTATCAAGATGGAATAAAAGAACTTGTAATCTCGCTTTATAGTTATGGCGATTCAGTTAAAAAAATATCTAAAGTAACAAAGCTGTCTCTAGCAGAAATTGAAGATATTTTAAAAGCATAACCAATGCTAAAAGATCTAACCAGAGGAGGGCAAGTATTTCTTCATCAGGTTAGGATGATCCATCAGGTGGGAAGTAAAACCTGTAAATATGCATTTTTCTTTACTTTAATTATTATAGGGGTCCATCTTTATCTACATAAAGCTGAGTATGACTACCTTGCTACTGTTTCATATGGTTTTGCTTATCTTGCATGCAGCCTTTCAAAGATATTAAAAATGCTATCCCCAAAAGCTACTGATATAAAGATCTTTATTGTAACTAAACAAGGTTTTAATAACTCAATTTCCTGCTCTCTTGCAAAAAACTTACTCCACTATAAAGCATATACATGTGCTGGTTACCTAAAAAATACTGCCATCTTTGGGATAAAGATATTTATAGCAAATTTAGCTATGATATTTTTATTTTTCTCTAAAATGGGCAATAATAAAGAGCTAAAAAAAGGCAGCAAGATACTTGATATTGTTAGTGCTAATAAGCTTATAGGGAAAGATAAGGGAGATTTAAAATTAGGCAAGCTTCACCTAATAAAAAATAGCGAGAAAAGGCATCTTCTTATTAGCGGAGCTACGGGCTCTGGAAAGACGAATATGCTGCATAATTTTCTTCCTCAGATCAGAAGCGAAAAAGCTCTCATTGTAGATCAAACAGGAGACATGGTTCAGCACTACTATAGAGAAGGTGATATTATTTTTAACCCTTTTGATACAAGGTCCCATAAATGGGATATATATAGTGAACTGAAGGATGCAACTATCAGAGATAGTTTTGCATCTTGTTTTTATCAACCAAATAAGACTAGTGATGATATATGGTCTTTAGCATCTAGTGAGATATTTACAGATACTATAGAGATACTTCTAGAAAAAGGCGAGACAAGGCCATCTGAAGTATTCAAATTTCTAACTACAGCTAAAAAGGAGGATTATAAAAACAGAGGTTCGTATAAATATTTTTCAGGCTCAGATAACGCAACTTCTGTTAGCATGATGATGAATGTTCAAGCTTATTCAAAGTCTCTAAAACATTTAAGTGATAATGGCCAGCCTTTTACAATAAAAGATTGGCTAAATTCAGAAAATAATAATTGGTTATTTCTATTTGCTATGCCTACTCAAAGATCTATGATGCAACCAATTATATCTGGCCTATTAGATATATTAATCTTACTACTCATGAATAAGGATAGTGACAAAAAGAGAACTTGGATCATTATAGACGAGCTTGCTTCACTAAAAAAGCTTAAGTCACTCTCTACGGCCCTTTCAGAGCTGAGAAAATATGGAGGATGCATTATATCTGCTATGCAATCTATATCGCAATTATTTAGCATCTATGGCTCTATGGAAGCTAAGACAATGTTCTCTCAATTTGGCACTAAAGCTTTTTTCAGAATGAGCGAACCTAATATAGATAATATTATCTCTTCATGTTTTGGCCGCATAGAGCAAAAAGAGAGAAATGAGAGTATCTCTTACGGCTCGCATGAGATGAGAGATGGGGTTCAAATATCAGATCAAGTAAGAGATAAGCCATTAGTGACAAGTAGCGATATAGCCAATTTAAAAGATGGACAGTGTTATATATCTACAATAGATCCTAAAATTAAAGCTATAAAGATGCAGCTGCCACTCATTAAACTAAAAAATAAAAATGATAGATTTATCAGTAGGGAAGAAGTCGAACTTCCAGGACCTACTAAAAGCGATAGCTCTGCTATTGGCAGCAATTGATCATATAGGGCTGTTCTTCTTTCCTGATCAAATGATATTCAGGCTTTTAGGAAGGCCCGCTATGCCTATATTTGCTTATTTTCGCGGCTATAACTACAGGCGCATTAACAAATGGATATTACTTTGCGGAGTAATATTACAATTATTATTGCCTGGGCAGCTAAATATATTGTTTTCTCTTTTTCTAGGACAATTGCTTTTATGGGCAGATTTAAAACTACTTATAAGATCAATAAGCTTTTGGCTGATGTTGCCTTCTATCTTTATAGATCCTTTTCCGCTAGAGTATACTTGTTTACCTTTTTGCTTTATGGTTATAGGCCATAAAGCAAAAATGCAAAGGCTAGGCAGCCAAGAATACCTAGAGCTGTTTATAGCTTTAGCGGCATCTACTATATACGCCTATTTAAGGTTTAGGTGGGATATCAATTATATTATTGCTAACATTTGTATGTTTGTAGTATTATATCTACTACTTGTAGGACGTAATATGCAAAGGCAGATATATCCTGGTAAAATGAGAATTTTATCAAGGAACTCATTGCTGTTATTTACAGGACATTTAATATTATTGATTTTAGTAAAAAATTACTAGTAAGTTAATTATAATAATTTATAAAAAGAAAAGGATATGTCAGAAGTGCAGAATAATGAAATAAGTAAAGAGGCATAAGAAAGCTGTTGTAGCAGAAAGAAATGTAGCAAGATCAGATGCTGCGTAGTTACTCTTTTAATAGTTTCAGTAGTTTATCTACTCTATGACAAGTATTGTTACAAATCTCAAGTTCAACCGAAGAAAATTTCATATTATACAATGGATCCACTTACTCATTTTAATAGGATGGAAAAAGAGATGAATAACATGATGGATAATTTCTGGAATGTTGATCGAGATCTTTATAAATCTAAGTCATTTTATAATTATCAGCAATCGGTATCATGCAATATAGATACCGATGATAATCATTATTCCATTACTATGGAAGTTCCTGGTTTTGCTAAAAAGGATATTAAGATTATATATCAGAATAGTTATCTGATGATATCAGGGCGAATAAATATTAATAGTCATACAAGAAATGATAGCAAAGAAACATCCCAAAGTAGAGTTAGGCAATTTGCTCAGTCTATACAAATACCTTTAGATGCAAATATTAAAGAGATAGAATCTTTTTTAGACAAAGGGATACTTACTATAGTAGTGCCACGCATTATAGATAAAGAATTCCAAGAAAAGTTAGCTGATATTGGCAAAAGAAGAAAATATAGAGGATATGTTCAAATAAGCTAAGTTTCTTGTATTGTTACTACCGATTACAAGACTCTTTCAATTTTTTCCCAGCAGAGAATTTAGGTTGTCTGTATGCTTTAATTAGCATAGGTGCTCCGGTTTTTGGGTTGCGGCCTTTCCTTTCTGGGATAGAGTTCACTGAGAATTTTCCAAATCCAATTAAACCAACTTCTCCGCCATTAGATAAAGCTTCTGTTACAGTAGAGCAGAAATAGTCAGTAGATTTCTGAGCTTCTAGTTTTGTTATATTATGTTTTTTAGCCATAAGGCTAACGAATTCTTCTTTGTTCATAAATTAAGTGTTTAAAGGCTAATTATATAAAAGATATTAACTATCATGCAAGCAATAATATGTTTGAAGACTAAAAATAAAAACTAACAACATAAGTAATAGATTTATGTTATTATAAAAACTAACAATCTATAAGGTAAAACATATGTTGCCAATGTTACGTCAAGGATTACAAACACTCCCATGCATGTCGTATGTATTAGCGCCTAAATATACAATGCCCCAAAAGCAATTTGTTAGAAGTTTTGCAACAACTACCTTGATTCCGGAAAGGAGATTTGCAGACCCTACTTATGATGATACATTTAGGAAATTATTTGGCACAGAAGCAAATAAAGAGATATTAATTAGTGCTCTAAATAGCTTCTTAGGGTTCACAGGTAATAAAGAAATACAAGATGTTAGCATCAATGATGCTGCATTAGAGAGATGCAAGCTTATAGGAGATAGTCCTAGTATTAGAGGCGCTATAGATGTTTTATGTACTACCACATCAGGGCAGAAGATAGCAGTAGAGATGCAAAGGAAAAAGACTAAATATTTCCTTGCACGAGAGCAAGAATATATGACTAAACTTATCTCTGGGCAGGTAAGAGAGGGTGAAGGTTCACGTTATCATGAAAAGGTTTTAGATACATATATAATAGTTTTGTCAAAAGAAAATGTATTTATAGGAAATACAGCTTTAAAAGACCAAACTTTGTATGAAATAGATGTTATCCCTACTGTACAGCAAACCCAAGAGGTATATCCAGGGAATAAAATGCATTGGAAGTTTTTTGAACTAGGTAAATTTCAAAAACATCCAGATTCAGAAAATATTACAAAAGATAGTCCATTAAAATTACAGATATTAGACTTCTTATTAACATGCTCAGTTCAGCAAAATGCTCCAGAAGATAGGGATGATATTATAAAGAAAAGCTATATAGCTATGGACCAAATGACATGGGAACCTGATGAGAGAGCTATGCATTGGAAATGGGTAAGAAACGAAGAAGAAGGAGAGGAATTGTTACTTGAGAGAGAAGCTAAAGGAAGAGCTGAAGGAGAAGCTAAAGGAAGAGCTGAAGGAAAAGTCAAGCAGCTTCTTGATTTATTAGAGTTTACTCAAGAGGTTGAAAAACTTGCTCAAAAAACAGGCTTCACAGAAGAGCAAATTGAGCAATTGCTTCAAGAAGATAAGGATATTTCTTTAGCTGCATCAAAAATGCTAGGGTTTGACTTGGATCTTTTAGGGGGTACTAATTTAGCAGGTGCAGCTGAATTTACTGAAGGCGATGCAGGTATGGGGGGATAAATATTGTTCTTTACATAATAAATATTTATGGAATTTAAGGTTTAATGGGAGTATACTGAGAACATAAGTTTTTGAGGGGTTTGTATGTTATAGGGGCGTTGGTGCATAAATCAGAATATAGAAAAGACCTTCCCCTTACCCAAATAATTATGCAACAGCCTCATGGTTGTTAACCTTTAATTCTTTGAATTTATTAAGTAATTTTACTGCAATTTTTGTCTCTGTCCTTTGGCGTTCAAAATCACGGAATCTTAATTTACCAGAAAAGATAGATTTATATCTAGAAAATGTAGCTTCTACTATCTCCTTTCTTCTATAATAATGTTTGGCCTCCCATGCATATCTCCCCCTAGTTCGGATATACTTGGGGTAACCAGAACGAAGGAAAGAATTCGGCAAACTACACTTTTGTTTTCCTTGATTTAACAGTGGTACAATGATTTTAATCAAATCAGTAGAGGATAATGAAATTATGGATTTTATGCACCAATGCCCTTTTTATAGCTAAATTTGTTCTGTTTTTCTCCTAACTCTCAATATGGTCTGCCTGCTAGTATTAAACTGCCGAGCTATAGATGATATCGATTTTCCTGAATTTATTAATTCCATGACATTGCTGCAATCATCTTTAGATAATGCATTGGGTCTGCCAAGTTTTTTCCCTTTAGCCTTGGCTGAGGCGAGCCCTATCTGAGTTCTCTCTATAAGAAGATCTCTCTCAAATTGTGCAACTGCATTTATCACCCCCATAGTCATCTTTCCTGCTGAGCTTGTAAGGTCTACTCCTCCAAGAGCTAGGCAATGTACTTTTATACCCATTTTTCCTAATTTAGCGACTGTAGTGCCTACGTCTATAGCGTCTCTACCTAACCTATCCAGCTTGGTTACTATCAATATATCTCCAGATTCCATTTTATCCAGCAGGCGCATAAAACCTTCCCTTCTGGGCATTGGCATGGAGCCAGATATGGTTTCTGTAATAATGCGATTAGGTTTTATAGTAAATCCTGCATCTTTTATTTCTTTTATCTGATTTTCTAAATTTTGTTCAAATGTGGAAACGCGGGCATAAATAAAACTACGCGACATAGCAAAAATATATCAAAAAGGTTGTACTTATTATAACCTATGTACTAAATGCCTTCAATATAATTTTTGGACATAGTTTGCAGTGCTGTACTAAAACGATCGTTTTTGGGCAGCTTTTATAGTTAAAATATGCCATATTAATTTTTATTGATATATATAATATATTGTACGTATTATAATATTATGTTACAATTATGTTATGTATATATAATATAAATAATATATGAATAATTATCACAGCTCAATGGATAGACATGGTAGATTGCTAATACCGTCCTCCATAAGAAAAACTATGAATTATAAAACTACAGACACTTTTGTAATACGCGCCGTAGATGATGAATTGCGTATTATTAACTTAGATAAAGCAGTAAAAGATGCTCAAAATTTCTTTTCCCAGTTTGGTACAAATAATATATCTTTGGTTGATGAGCTAATAGAAGATAGAAGAAAAGAGGCAAAAAATGAGGTCTGATAAATCAGTAGTCTTAGATGCATCTGTAATAATTGCACTTCTAAATAAGGAGCATACTTCTAAAAATATCAATGATCTACTTCCCTATGGGGTAATCAGCTCTGTAACATATGCTGGAATAATCAATTTCTATACTCAAAGATGTAATATTAATACAGATCAAATAAAAGATACTATAGGCAGCTTGATATCAAATATAATATCTTTCGATCATATTCAAGCTGAAATTAGCGGTAGTATATCCCTACAAGCTAAAACATACGGACTATCTCTAGGTGACAGAGCATGTATCGCCCTTGGTATGCATCTTGGCGCTCCTATTTACACCGCTGATAAAATTTGGGCTGAGTTGAATCTGCCAAATGCTGAGATTGTTCTTATAAGGTAATTTAATATGGGTTTTTTATTATTTAGGATAATTGTTATATAATAACTAGACAATATAACTTTAGACGCTCTTCATGAGCAAAGAAGGGCAGGAGTAAAAATTAGAGATTTAATGAAACAGTTTAATCTTTCTAAAGCAAGTATATATGGGTAACCAGAACTAAGTGCGAAAACGGAAATCATGTGCCATTTGGTATAAACGAATGCGGTACTATTATATTGGAAACTTTGTTATAACATTATCGTATTCTTTTTTTGCATCTGTTATAGAGAGTTTTGAATATATTTCTAACGACTTCCTACTCTCATGCCCCGAAGAAGGCTGTAATAACGCATTATCAATACATTGATTTTTATCCAAGTGAAAAGGAAGTGTCGTATCTTATGGGGAGAAATAGAGCTATTTATACCGGATTTTTGGTATAATCCATTAGTATTTTTTTTATACCTTTGTCACTATAAGATTTTTTTAGTCTATCAAATGGCACCTCATTGCCAAAATCATGGGTTAATTACCCTGAGGCCATATTATTACTCTATCAAGGATAGCAAGTATTAACTATTGCTAGAAACATTTTGATTTATGCACAAACGCCAAGCGTTGTTAGCTCTGACGCTAGAATCTCACCATCTTCTGATACTGCCAAATGCAACTTCCTCCAGGTTTTTCTAGGTCTAACCCCATGTTTTGTCTGCATCCATTCTTTCTCGCCACTAATCTTTAATCCTGTAGAATCTAAGACAACTGTTATAGCATCATTTGTTTGAGGTTTATT
>JAUIKA010000045.1 GCA_030430995.1 Alphaproteobacteria bacterium | reverse complement strand
GCTTTTATCTTTTTCTCAAATTCTTCTTTTAAAACCTTAATTTTCCTCTCAATTTCTTTATTTATTATTACAATTGACCACCATTTTTCCTTAGGCTTATTTTCTAAGATAGTATTTGTAATAGCTGTTTCTTTCCCTGCATTAAGGAATTTTTGCTCTAATAGCATATGCCTGAGCTTTAAATATGTAGCATCAGTGATGATTTCTATTTCCATATTTTGCTCATGCTCTAGAGTTTTAATATATTTATTCTCTATTACTTTAGTTCTATGGTCTTTTGTTATTCCTTTTCGGTTAAGAATTTTTACATCTATTACAGTTCCGCTTACACCTGGTGATACATAAAGAGAGGTATCTGAGACTTCCATTCCTTTCTCACCAAATATTGCTCTTAATAGCTTTTCTTCAGAGCTTACAATATTTTCACTTTTTGGTGTAACTTTCCCTACTAATATATCCCCTTGCTTTACTTTAGAGCCTATAACTATAATTCCTTCTTCATCTAAATGCCGTAAAGCTTTTTCACTAGCATTTGGTATGTCAGCTGTTATTTCCTCAGCACCCAGTCTTGTATCTCTTGCTATTACTTCAAATTCTTCTATATGCACAGATGTATATAAATCATTTTGCACCACTCTCTCTGAAATAACCACAGAATCCTCAAAGGTATATCCATCCCAAGGAACAAATGCTACCAATACATTTTTTCCTAAAGATAATAATCCATTATCTGTGCTCATTCCATCAGCAATTACATCTCCTTTTTTTACTTTTTGCCCTTGCGATACCAATGGAGTGTTATTGATGCATGTACTATGGTTAGAGCGCTTATATTTTGTTAAATGATATATTTTAACTATGTTATCTAACTGCTCATTTTCTATATTTCTTAGCACTATCTTAGTAGCGTCAACATGCTCTACTACAGCATCAAATTCTGCTACTATAGCAGACCCAGAATCTTGAGCTACTTTTCCCTCTATTCCTGTTCCAACTAGTGGTGCGGAAGTTGTTAGTAGTGGAACAGCCTGCCTCTGCATATTAGAGCCCATTAGAGCACGGTTAGCATCATCATTTTCTAAAAATGGTATTAAGCCAGCAGATACAGACACCACCTGCAGAGGGTTTACGTCAACAAGTTCTATTTCTGTAGAAGGTGCTGTCATTACATTTCCTTTATATCTACAACTAACGGAAGGGTCTGATATATAACCAGCTTTATCTGTTAATATAGATGCTTGCCCTATTTTATATTTACTTTCTTCATTTGCAGATAGATACACAATGTCATCTGTTACTTTTTTATCCACAACCTTCCTGTAAGGAGTTTCTATGAAGCCAAATTGATTTACTTTAGCATATGTGGTAAGGGAGCTAATAAGACCTATGCTTTGCCCCTCTGGCGTTTCTGTTGGGCAGATTTTTCCATAATGGGTTGTATGTACATCACGTACTTCAAGGCCTGCTCTTTCTTTGCTAACTCCACCAGGGCCTAAAGCAGAAAGCCTTCTTTTATGTGTAATCTCTGATAATGGATTTGTTTGATCCATAAATTGTGAAAGTGCAGAAGTTGCAAAAAACTCTTTTAAAATAGATGTGAGTAACTTTGCGTTTATAAGGTCATATGGCATTGTATGCTGCACATCCAGAGATAGCATCCTTTCATGAATAGATTTTTCTATCCGAAGCATTCCAATACGTGATTGGTTCTCTAAAAGCTCTCCTACAAGCTTTACTCTTCTATTGCCTAGATGGTCTATATCATCTGTGTAGCTTTTTCCATCTTTTACATTAATAAATACTTTGAATATATTCTTAATATCGTTTTTTGTTAGGGTGCTGCATGATATATCTTCATTTACATCTAGCCTTGAATTTAATTTAGCTCTACCAACGCTAGACATATCATATCTTGCAGGATGGAAAAATAGCTCATTGAGCAGAGCTTCACCAGCTTCAGGTGATGTTGGCTCCCCCGGTCTTATAACGCGAAATAGTTCAATTAGGGCTTCCTTTTGGTTTTGTGTTTTATCTGCTACTAATGTTTCGCATATATATTTCCCTATATTATTATTGCTGATTATAGATATGCTATTTATAGATGGGTCATTTTCTAGCAACTCAGCTATTTCCTCTGTTATTTCAGTCCCTATTTCTATAGCATCATTTGCTCCATTAGGAGAGATAGACCTTGTGATTGTTTTACCTATCAACTGCTCTGTTGGTACTAATATATTCTCCAGTCCTTCAGATATCAGTTTTTTAGCTAACCTCGGTGTTATCCTTTCCCCTGACTTTAGCAATGTTTTATTAGTCTTTGCGCATATGATGTTATAATCAAGCACATGTGGTTTAAAATTCTTTACATTAAATTCTATTTTCCATAGGTCTTTACATCTTTCTACTGTGGTTTGCTCATAATAGTAATCCACTATATCTTCCTTGCTCATTCCTATGGCTTTGAGTAGAATTGTGCCTAGCATTTTTCTTTTTTTATCTACTCTGAAATAAATTAGATCTCTAACATCAAATTCTAAGTCAAGCCATGATCCCCTATATGGTATTATTCTACCAAAATATAGCAATTTGCCTGATGAATGCCCTTTCCCTTTATCATGGTCAAAAAATATACCAGGGGACCTATGCATCTGAGAAATTATAACTCTATGTGTTCCATTAATAATGAAGCCAACTTTATCTGTCATCATAGGTATTTCACCTATGAATACTTCTTGCTCTTTTACCCCTTTTATTTCTTTCTCTTGCGTTTCCGGGTCTATTTCAAATAAAATAAGCCTTAGGGTTGCTCTAATAGAGGCTGAGTAGGTTATTCCTTTATGTAAACATTCCTCAGTGTCATATTTAGGCTCTTCAATATCGTATTTTACAAATTCAACTATTGCCTCTTGGCTTTCATTTTCTATAGGGAAGATAGACCTCAATATAGCTTGCAGCCCAATATCTTTTCTTTCATCTGGGTCTGTGTTGATTTGTAGAAAATCCTCGAAATAAGATCTTCTTTGTATTGCTACTAAGTCTGGTATAGGGAAATGTTTAATTTTACCAAAGTTTTTTCTTAAAGGTGCTTTTAACATGCTAATCTTTTATATTTAAAACAATTTTTACTAAAAATCTAAAAATGGAATATATTCTTTTAGCCAAAAGCTGAAAGTAGTTTTATATTTGTTACTCTGCTTAGATTTAAAAGGCATAAAAAAATATATTTACGTGAAAGTGCTAGTAATCCTAAACTATATAACATAGAATTTATACAAATTCAACTAAAATATGTATCCTATAGTTTCAGTGTACATGCAAAATGTACTGCAAAATGTTAAATATTTAAAGAGCATTACTAATGCTAGAATATGCCCAGTAATAAAAGCAAATGCTTATGGCTTGGGGGCGCAGGCCATGTGCAAGCTGCTTACTCCTGAGTGTAGAGATTTTTTTGTTTTCACATCAGAAGAGGCAATTGAGCTTAAAAAACTCAATAGTGATTGTAATATATATCCATTTGCAGGCCCTTTATGCAAAGAAGATATATTAGCATTTTCTTTTTTTGGTATTATTCCTGTAATAAATAATTTATGGCAATTGGAGCTATGGAATAAACATGCAGATAATAAAAAATACATCCTTCATTTAGATACAGGTATGAATAGACTTGGCATGTGCATAGAGGAATATAAGGAGTTAATTGCTAGGCATAACACAAATAATATTATATCTATAATCTCCCATCTATCTTGCGCAGATGATTCTGCTTCAGATTATAGCGCACAGCAGTATGAGATGTTTTCACATATGTTAGCTATGTTTCCTACTGTTCTTCCTAAGGTCAGTATATCTGCTTCTGCTGGCTTATTAAATCTTAGCAATAAATATGATATGGATTTTGCCCGGCCTGGCATAGCATTATATGGCGGTATTGATAATAAGAATTTAAAACCCGTTATTAATCTTTCAGGTAAAATAATCCATATTAATCAAATTAAGAGAGAGTCCCCTGTAGGATATGGTAATAGCTACTATGCCAAAAAAGGTGATATAATAGCAACTGTGCCATTGGGATATTCTGACGGGTATAATAGACTCTTGAGTAATAATGCATATATGTATATAAATAACCATAAAGTGAGTATAATAGGTAGAATTTCAATGGATATGATAACAATAGATATAACGAATCTGCCAGAGCGACTAAGAGTTATTGGTCAGAAGGTAGATTTAATAAATGATAAAATAACATTGCAAAATTTAGCAAAGAGAGTAGGTACAATACCTTATGAGATTCTTACATCAGTGTGCAAAGGGAGGGCAAAGATAGATTATGTATAATAAAAAAATTAGTTTTTGGTTAGAAAAGTTAATATATATCATTTTATGTTTGGTGACGATTTTATCTTTAGTTTCATATGATGCTTTAGACAATTGTTTAAATGTAAGCAGCAATAGACAAGTAGAGAATTTTTTAGGACAATTTGGTGCATATATATCAGATATCCTGCTCCAAATATTTGGTTATGCTAGCTACTACATATCTATATGTTTTTTATGTTGGGCATTGTTTTCACATGGTAGATATTTTTTTGGCTTTAAGTTAAGGATATTGTTACTCGCCATATCAACTTCATTTCTATCATTATATTTTGCATCTAGCATATCTAGCCTGGTAAAATTTAGTTTTTCTAAATATTATTTATTACCTTTGCTGCCAGTAATATTATACTTCTCTGCTGGGCTTCCTGTGTCTTTTAAATGGGTCAAGAGAATAAATATATCTTCAATAAAGAATACAAAAAAGGAAAAAAAGCAGAAAGTTAGTAATATCAACTCTAAGTCCATCAAAAGAAATGGTAGCTTTATTTTGCCTTCATTAAATTTGCTGCATAGCCATAACTCTCAGAGTAAGGGGAGTATATCCAGTGCTATTTCTGATGAAGATTTATTAAATACATTAAATGACTTTGGGGTGAAGGGAAAAATAATAGCTAGCAATGAAGGGCCTGTGGTAACATTATATGAGTTTGAACCAGCAGCGGGGACAAAATCCTCACGCGTAATAGGGCTTTCAGATGATATAGCAAGGTCTTTAAGTGCAGTCTCCACAAGGATATCTTCAGTCCCAGGTAAGAATGTTCTTGGTATAGAGATGCCCAATAAACAGAGAATGTTTTTTGGTTTAAAAGAGCTTTTAAAAACCAAAGAATATGAAGACCCTAGCATAGCGCTGCCTATAGTGCTTGGTAAGAAGATAGATGGCTCTGCTTTCATTGCAGATTTGGCTAAAATGCCGCATTTACTCGTTGCTGGTACTACTGGTTCTGGTAAATCTGTTGCTATAAATTCTATGATACTGTCATTATTATATAGATATGGCCCAGAAGAATGTAAATTCATTATGATAGACCCAAAGATGCTAGAACTCTCTATTTATGACAAGATACCACATCTTTTAACACCTGTTGTAACGGAGCCGCATAAAGCAACAGCGGCATTGAAATGGGCTGTAAGAGAGATGGAAGACAGATACAGGAAGATGTCTAATGCTAATGTGCGTAATATTAGCAATTATAATGCTAAGATAAAATCCAGTTTAGATAAGGGTTCTGACCTTAAAAAGAAATTACAAACAGGCTTTGATTCTAAAACAGGTGTGCCACAATATAAAACTGTAACTCTTGCTTCAAAGCCTTTGCCATATATAGTAGTTATAGTAGATGAAATGGCAGATTTAATGCTAACAGCAGGGAAGGAAATAGAAGCCTCTATACAAAGGCTTGCGCAAATGGCAAGGGCAGCTGGTATACATATTATAATGGCTACCCAAAGGCCATCTGTTGATGTTATTACTGGTGTTATAAAAGCTAACTTTCCTAGCAGGGTGAGTTTCAAAGTGACTTCTAAAATAGATAGCAGAACTATATTAGGTTCAATGGGCTCAGAGCAGCTTCTTGGTATGGGGGATATGCTTTATATGGGTTCTGGAGCGCATATAACCCGTGCCCATGGTCCTTTTGTAGAAGACACTGAAGTAGAAGAGATAACAAATTACCTTAGAGCGCAAGGTGAACCTGAATATTTAAGCAATATAACAGAAGAAGTGGAGGATGCTGCAGAAGTTGATTTAGGTTTTAATGAAGATGCAAATGATGATGAGTCATTATATAGAAAAGCGGTGGAGGTAGTGCTGAAAGATAAAAAGCCTTCAATAAGTTATGTACAGAGATCTCTTAGAATAGGTTATAATAGGGCTGCTATATTAATAGAGAGAATGGAGAAGGAAGGGGTAATATCCGAAGCAGGGCATAGCGGCAAAAGACAAATTTTATCTGACTAGCCTAGACATATAAAACACAGGGTAATATAATATTCTAAAATTAACATTACAAATATGGCAAAAGCTAAAAATATAAAAACAAAAGCAACGAAACATGCAGAGAGCAGAAAAGAGGGTATGTTTGAATATGATGAAGTGCCTTATGATAGCCACCCATTCTTCTTCACATACCCTGCGCATCTTAAAGCTATTGGTAAAATGTTTGGTATGAAACCACCAAAGCTTGAAACAGCAAGGGTGTTGGAGCTTGGTTGCTCAGAAGGTGCTAATGCTGTACTTTTTGCGCAGGAATACCCAAAATCTGAAGTAGTAGCAATAGATTTATCTGAAGAGGAGATAAGAATAGGAAAAGAAAAACTTAATGGTTTTGAGATAAAGAATTTAGACCTTAAAGTTGCTAATATTATGGATATTGATGAGTCTTGGGGTAAGTTTGACTATATTATATGCCATGGTGTTTGGTCTTGGGTGCCTGAAGTAGTAAGAGAGAAGATATTAGAACTTTCTAGCAAAAATCTATCTAAAGAAGGGATAGCATTCATTAGTTACAACACAAAGCCTGGTTGGAATGCAGGGAATACAATAAGGGATATGATGATTTATCATTCATCTTTCTTTTCTTCAACTACAGAAAAAATATCACAGGCGAAAGCATTTCTAAATTTTACAACAGAAGTATTGGAAGGTAATAATTCACCATTTGCAACTTATATAAGGCAAGAAACAGAAGGTTTGAAGTCAAAGCATGATAGTTACATATTTGGTGAATATTTAGTAGGAACAAACCATCAGGTGTATTTTAAGGATTTCCTTGAGCAGGCAAGAAAGCATGATTTAACATATCTCGCAGATACACATTTACCTACTATGTATATAGGTAATATGCCTAAGAAGGTTGTAGAGTCTATAGGTGTTATAGATAATATAGAAAGGTTAGAGCAATATATGGACTTTATAAATAATAGAAGGTTCAGATGTACATTGCTTACTCATAACACATCTCCTATTAATAGGAATCTAAATTTAGATAGCGTAAAAGATTTACATTTCTACATATATTTGGTTGCAGATAAGCCTATGTCTGATGTAGATATAACAGATATCAGTGAAACACTTATATTTTATACAAGCAATAATAAGGAAGGAAGCAGTTTAAAGACTTCTTCTGCTATAATGAAAGCTATTCTATATGTGTTCTCTAATAATAGTAATACCCCTATGTCAATAGATGAGATTGCTGCTGCTGCATATAAGAAGTTAAATGATAAGAAGCTGCAACTATCTGATATAAAGAAAGAATTCTTACAAAATATATATCAATTCATATTTACAGGTAATATGCATATATATGCAGATAAGCCTCATCATATAAATGTGATTTCTGAAAAACCGAAAGTATCAGATCTAGCAAGGCACCAGATACAGCATACAAAGTCTTGGGTTACAACTCAGTTGAATAATATGGTATCTTTGGATGCATTAGCTTATAAAGCTCTGCATATGTTAGATGGTACTAATACAAAAGCAGATATTATTGAATATATATTAGAATGAACGATTATTACTATATAATATAAGTAAAAAGAGAAAAATTTATCAATAAAAGAATTAGGATATGATAAATAGCTTAAAAATATTAAAAATGAATTTTAATTGATTTTTCAGAACTATGATAAAGGTGAAGAAAGTAAAGATTTTTGGTAATAAGATATAGAAATCAAAAAATAAGAAAATTTATTATAAAATAATACTATAAAAGTAATAAAATATCAATAATAAGAGTAAAAATTATACACACAAAACTCAAAAATCTAAAAATTAAAACAATTCCTATAAAAAGA
>JAUIKA010000044.1 GCA_030430995.1 Alphaproteobacteria bacterium | reverse complement strand
ATCGCAAGGAATGTTACTATAAATGGAAACAGCCCTAGTAGAAGCATAAATGCCATATATCCAGCGTGCTCTATCCCATCATTATAGACTAAATTTTCCCCTGCTTTATATAAAAGAGATAATATTCTCTTGGCTCTTTTCACAAAGTCTTTTAGAATGGTTTATTATTTATAATTGTCATGAGTAAATATATCATATTTTTTTTAATTATTCCATTTTTTACCTACGCAAATGTGAGCGAATATATAATAAGTAAAATAAAGGAGAAAAACAATGTAGCTATATTATTTGAGCAGGGTGAGTCTGCTATGGGTGAGATTGTTATAAAGCGTCCATCAAATATGAAGATAACTTACCATCCTCCTTCTCCATTTGTAATAACTTTAGGAAAGAAATATTTATCTATATATGACTTTGATATGGAGCAAATTTCTAGGATTGAATCTAATAATTCAAATATATATCAATTTTTTCTGCGTCCTGAAAAGCTATTAGCTGGCTGCAAGGTTAAGGAGGAGGGGAACGATATATATGCATATAATGATGATTTCCTAATGCATATGAAGAAGGCACCATTTAGTATTATTGAACTTAGCATATATCACCCGGAGCCCTTGCATATAAGGTTTATCAAAGAAAGGCATCTGGAAAGCATTCCAGATAGTTTATTTATAATAAAAGACCCTGAAATCTTTGGTGCCCCTAAGCGTAAAATGTATTTCTGATTAGAATAGATATAAATTAACTATTTATATTATTCATGATAACATTATTTGCAAGTCTTATAGGCTTTTTAAGCTCTATAGTGCCCGAGGTATTAAAAATTTTCAATGATAGGTCAGATAAGAGGCATATGTTAAAGATTCTTCAGATGGACCCAGAGCAGGTCCAGGCTCCGCATAGCTTATATAACCCACCGCCTGCATCTGTTAAGACGCAAAATTCAGGAGTTGCTTGGGTGGATGGTTTGAATGGTACAGTGAGGCCGATGCTTGCATATAGCTTCTTCTTTTTATATTCCGTGTCAAAGGTAATGCAATATAAAGCTGTATCTGGTGCTGCGCCTTTGGTGCAATATCTTGATGTTATATGGAATTCTGATGACCAAGCTGTATTTGCAGGGGTGATTTGTTTTTATTTTGGACAAAGAACTTTCGCAAAGCTGCCTAAGAAGGTTTAAGACAATTGATTCTATTTTCAATATCTTGTTTTAGCTGCTTAAATGGCAAGTCCATAACGCCTTTGTAGCCTATGAATAAGCAGGCGTAATCTAATGGGCTTTTTGCGCTGAGGAATATATGCTTTAACCTGCGTTTTAGAAGGTTCCTTTCATGAGACTTGCCAGTTTTTCTGGAGAGTCTGAATGCAACACATATCTTATCTTCAGGGAGTTCTAATTCTTTTTTATTAACATATTTAATCTTATAAGCCCCGAATTTAAAAGAATTTTTAGATCTGAGTAACTTGCTAAAATCTTTTTTTTTCTTTAAAGAATATAAGGGGTGCTTACTACGCAGAAAGCACCTTTCTTCCCTTTGCTCTTCTTCTGTTGATAACAGCCCTTCCACCTACTGTTGCCATTCTGCTTCTGAATCCGTGCCTTCTTTTCCTTACAAGGTTGCTTGGTTGAAATGTTCTTTTCATAATTGTAATTTTTTACTACTCGCTCAGTGGCATTATATTCACAGCGGCTTTATTAGTCAAATGCTTTTAAGTTTTTAAACAGAAAAAGAGAAATCACTTGCAGTAATACAGGTTTTTATGTATATTTTATGAAAATGGGTTTGTAGCTCAGCTGGTTAGAGCACACGCCTGATAAGCGTGAGGTCGGAAGTTCAAGTCTTCTCAAGCCCACCATTTCCTGTTTTTTCTGTTAACTATTTTTGACTGGCTTCTTCTAATATGCTATCATTAAGGGGATGAATTAAATAGATATTGTTATGGCAAAAGTTAATACAGTGACCGTAGGAGTGCAAGATTCATACAATGCTAATAGGAAGGAGTTTAGGCGTTTTAAACAAGAATGTCAGGAAGAGTCACAGATATTACTCGCTACTGCAAATAGCACAAGCGGCAAGGGTAATAATATGCCTATTAATCCAAATATGCTAAATGTAGATAAGCAAATGAATGATGCTTCAAATGCTAGTTTAAAATATAAATTTGCTATGGAGCAACAAAAGTACTTGAAGGAAGTGGAAAAAGGTTCTGATGAAATAAAGGCATGTTTGAAGAAAGCAAGCAGGAACTTGAATGAAGGGTTGAATTTTAAACATGCAAATGTAGAAAATACAGATCCTAATGTAAGATTTACCAGAATAAATGTTACCCCAGGGCCAAAAACACCAAATTTAGATTTTCAGTTAACTGTGCAGCAGCATGCTACCGGGGCTTCATATACTACTAATAATGATTTCTGGAGAGATGACAGGCAATCTAAAGAGGTAAATATAAAGTTTACGAAAGGTGATAAAGATTTTGGTTTTAAAATAGAAGAAGGCAAAACTGCAACTCAAGTGGTTTTAGATATCAATAAAGAGTTAATAGAGCATGGAGTAAAAGATGTTAGAGCTGTTTATCTATCTGATTATAAAGATAAAGATAATGATAATGATTATCCAGTTATTAAAATATATAGTGAGGCTACAGGGGAAACTAGAGGAGATTTTGGATTTACAGCACAAGTAGAAGGCCAGGAATGTGTTACTAAGCTAGATGCACAAAATGCTCAGATCACTTACGATATAGAAGTTGATGTGCTTCGTGATGGTCAGGAGAAATATCATAAAATTAATCTATCTTCAGAATCAAATTCATTCACATATGCATCTGTCACTAAAGATGTTGGAGGCAGAGCAGAATTTTGGCCAGAGGGTATGGAGGTTGATATTTCTCAAGCTAAGAAAGGCGAGCAAGCAGATGTAAAAATCTCAGAAGGAAGCAATGATGATAAAAAAGATGTGATCTTTAGTTTTGCTAATGACGTTCTTGCTCCTATGATAAATGAGATTAATGCTAATCAAGATTTTGTAAAATCTGCTTTAGCAGAAATGAAAGAAATGAAATCATTAGTTGAGAAGGAAAGAGGCTCATATAAATTTGCAGGTCTTGATATATATTCAGTTGAGAATGCTATGAAAGATTCCTTACTAGATCCTAGTTTTATTTTTGAGGGAGAGTTTAGTTTAGATAGTTTTGGTATTATGGATGGCTCTAATGGTGAGTTATATTTGGATAAGGCAAGGCTAGCAGAAACTTTAATGAGGGACCCAGAAAGCTTAAAAAAATTGCAAGGGCTAATAGGCCAGGTAGAAAGAAAGCTTGATAATAAAAATGAGTTAAAATCTATTATAGAAAGCAAGAAAGGAGCCATATCAGAATTAGGAGAAAAGTCTAAAAAGGCTTGGGACCATTTACAAAAAACAAAGAGAGAAAGGCAATTAGCTTTCCAATCTATGATGATGAAAATGCAGCAGATGAATATGATGATGGAAAACATGATGAATATGATACAAGGTTAGAAATTTATGTATTATAAGGTAACTCAGGAAGCTTTGGACCCCGCGTCTAAAGTTTCCTTTCAGCTTTCAAAAGCAGTAGGTCTTGTTTCTCAGGCTATAGAAAAAATAAAAATAGAAGATAATGCCTCTGCTTTGGACATAGTATATGAGGCAGTTTTCCCTTGTATCAGAGTTATGAAACAGGATGTTATGGTTGTAGATAGCATCCACCAAGAGGTTAGAAAGCATTATTATAAACTTCTTGATGATACCTACCGCATTTTGCTTTCTATCAGCTTCAGCAGTCCATCAGAAGCTATAATAGATATTCTCCAGAATGTTTCTACTATATATGTTACTTTAAGAGATGGGTGGGATAAGGTATTACTTAATAAAGATGTTGGTGATACTAAGTCAGAAGAAGGTTCAAAACCAGAATCAATAAAAAAGAGCATAGAAGCATAATTCTATTTAATAGATTTTTGCTATATAATCTATTTCAGGCTAGTTATAGTGGATATATATTTTCATTCAGTATAACGCAACCACAACTGCGGATAAGCAAACTATATAAAAATATTTATTCACAATACTTAAAGGCTAATTATACTAATTATTAATTTTCAACTGACTCAAAAGATCTCTACATCTAAGAATAGCTTGAAAGTTTAGTTTTGGCAAAATGGATGCAAAAATAATCTGTATTGTTATAAAACAATTCCTATATTTTGCCCCCTTAGATGCAGTTGGGGTTACCTATATAATGTATTTCAGGCTAGTTATAGTGCATCTATATTTTTATTTTGCAATAACATAGTATAATTCTTGATAGTTCTGGATTTTCTTTAGCGATTCAATATGAATATAGCAGTACCAATATAAAATATTAACGCTACATTGTGTATTGAAAAATGGTTAACCTCAGCCAAGTTTAAAAGAAAGCTAAAAGATTTATGATATAAAGCTTTTATAGCAGAATGGCGTAAGATATTGATAATAGGAGGTCTAAGAATGCCATGTAGTGAGTTATGTTTATAGTTACATATAAATTGCGCTTCCATGTTATATCAGACCTTTTATAGGGAAATAATGATATTAGTTTTGAACAAATAGATTTCCCATATGTCATACTAGATCTAAATCGATTGAATATATGCTTTATTCTTTAACATGGTTATCGCTAATATGACACCAGCCAAATTTAATAGCTGTACCTCACTATTCATATATCTTAAGCAAGATTATGTTTTTTAAAAACATTTGATTAAAGAGATATACTATATCTTTATACCAAATTTGCATATTATATAGTTAAATCTTCTAATCTATAATAGAACAGATATATATTATGATTATGCAGAGCCCCTAGAAAGGAAGGATTCTATTGTTTTTATATCTTCAGCTTTTGTAATATGCATCCATCTGCCTGGGTTTATATATCCGTAGCAATGGTTTAGGTAGTTAGTATTTTTAAAATACTCCCCCATAGAGAAATATTCCCTTTCATCTTGCACAATATCTTCAGCATTTAATATTTGCGTTCCTGCATAGATATATTCTCCCTTTATAGATTTTATCATTTTCATGTTGATATCTAGTTCAAACTCAGATTTTCCATGAAACCCTATAGCTCTAGAGAGATCTTGCACTAACATAAGGCTAGTCATTGTTTTTGGGTCATATCTGCCTATCATATTAGATAATAAGCCAGAAGAAGAAGAAATGATAGTATCACTATTAATAGTAGCTATAATTTTGTTATCTAGGTTTTTTGCTATTGCTCTTATTGTTCCGCCTGTCTCAAGAATATTTTCTTCATGGAATATCTCAATAATATTATTAGGGTCATATAGCCCTTTGAATTTTGCTACCGCTATATGTATTTTTTCTGCCATGTAATGAGAATTAACAATAATTCTCTTAAAAGGGTATTCCATAGCAAGCTCCAATGCATAATAGAGAAGTGGTTTCTTATTTATTTCTACAAGTGGTTTGGGGATGTTTTGAGTAATTTCTCCAAGCCTCTTACCAAACCCAGCCGCATATATAATTGCTGTGTCTATCATATATTATTTAATATCCAGTCTAACATTTGTGGTTTTTGCATTATGCCTATTTTGGAGGCTACTACTTTACCATTCTTAAATATATATATAGTAGGGATGCTTTTTATGCCGAAGGTAGTAGGTGAAATTGGGTTTTCGTCTATATTTAACTTTGCTATTTTTATTTTAGATTTTACCTCTTCTTCTACGCTTTCTAATATAGGCCCGAGCATTTTGCATGGCCCACACCATGGTGCCCAGAAGTCTACAAGTACAGGTAGCTTGCTTTCTATAACTTCTTTTTCAAATTCTTTATCAGTAATTTCTATCATAAGCATCTTATTTTAATATGTGATATGCTAACATAAAGCAAATATAAATTAAATCTAATTTTTTATTAAAATAGATTTACTCATAATTTCTGTGGGGGGCGGAGTGTTCCATAGGCTTAAAATATACCCCCCAGAACCTGACCCAGTAGGTTTAACCGCTAAAGCCCCTTTATGGGCTATATATTCTATATCATTTTCAATATTCTCTGTTAGGCCCCAGATGCGGAAGCATTTTGCTGCCATGTTAATCCCTTTTGCTATTAATTCTATATTCTCAGAGGTGAATCCTGCTATTGTGAAAGATGTTGCTTCTTTCATCATTTTGTCTGTATGTTTACAATATTGAAAATTTTTTATTAAATCTTTAGTTTGTGAATTTTTATTGGATGGCGTCAGGAGCATTAATGGCAAGTAATTACTATTTAATTGGCATATATGATTTTTGTTATATATTATAGATGTATTATTTATGCAGCCCGCTATATCTGCTCCGCTGCTTCTTCCATGGAAAAAGTCTTCTAATTTAGTCGCTGTCTCTACAATGTTATTTACCATTTTTAGCTCATATAATAGAGCTGCAAAACAACAAGATATGCTAGCAGAGGAGCCAAGCCCTGAGCTTGGTGGGCAGCTTGTTTCTAATATTATTTTTCCATTTATTTTTCCAAATTTGCTACTTATATAAGCAAAGAAACTTTCTAATTTGCTAGTATTATATTCACTTATTATGTTTAAAGAGTTGGTTCTTCTGCCTTCATAGTTTAGGCAGGTATAATATTTTTTTATAGGGAATATTACAGCATCACCACCCGTAAGAACGCTATATTCACCAGTGATAATTGCTTTTGCATGATATTTAATTCTCATAATGATGTATAGCATTTTCTATATCTTCACTAGAGAGGTATTTCTGTGATGATAATTGCTCTATTAGCATATTATATATTTTGTTTTTTTGATTAGAATTTTTAATGCCAGATAGTTTATGTTTTAAATGAAGCCTCATATGTCCATGTACTATTCCATCTGTTGCTAAGGCTTTAATTGCTGCTAGATTTTGCATTAAGCCAACAGCTGCACATATTTGGCATAGCTCATCTGCATTTGTTATATTAAGAATTTTTAGTGCTATTGATGCTATAGGGTTATCTGTTGCTCCTCCTACAGTGGCTGCACTAATGGGCGCTTCTATATAGCCTGTTAATATATTGTCTTTATATTTCCAATTACTAAATGGCATATATTTCCCAGAGGAGGATGCGTAGCTATGCATATCAGCTGCATTTGCTCTGAAGTCATTACCTGTTGCTATTAGCATTCCATCTATGGCATTCATTATTCCTTTGTTATGAGTAGATGCTCTATTAAGGTCTATATTTGCTATATGGCTTATAAGCTCTATTCTTTTGCCGATTTTTTCAGATACATCTTTGATTATTATAGTGCTAGTAGTTATATTTTCTTTATTTAGGTTAGAAAGTATAGCAAGCTCTATTACGCTATTTGTATTTTGCTCTATATATAGTTTGGTATATTCACATATTTGGTTTATTTTATTAGCGCCCATGCTATCCATGGTATCTATTTTTATATCGATTCTATATATATTATTCAGATTAGTTATTTCAATATTTTTTACTCCACCGCCTCTGCTAAATAGCCCTGATGCAACAGTTGAATTCAGATCTGATATAATGGAATCTTTATTATGTATTATATAATCTATAATATCATCTTTTGTATATAAAGTGCCTAGCTTTAAATAAGAGAGTTTCTTTGTTGTAACATAACCTTTTTTAGAGATAAAATGGTTGATCTTTATTAAAGCTGCTATCACAGAGGCTTCTTCTGTTGCTATTGGTACATTATATGTTTTGTCATTTATTTTTACATTTTTTACTATTCCTATAGGGATAGGGAAATAACCAATAGCATTTTCTATTGCTATATCTGCATATTCTATATTAGAAGCTATGCCACCGAGCATTTGGGCCTCTTCATCTTCGGATAGCTCTAAAGATTTTAGCCTATCTTGCCACTGCATTTTGCTAAGGATTATTTTGCTTTTCATTCTTTAACTAATTTCGCGTAATTTTATATATTGGTCATAGCTGAGAGGTTGCCTGTTATTTAAATCTTGTATAATATTTTTTGCCCATGTTGTAGATGTGGTTTCTTTAAGTCTATTTGCTATATGCAATATCTCCGCAGAACATCCTGACCCATATGAATACGCAAGAATATTCTTTGCTCCACTGCTTATTGCATATGCTATATTTATCCATAAGCTGGCTGTATAACTATTCCCTATTTCTATATTCCAGGATAAGTAAGGCAATATTTTTTCCTCTATTTTTTCTTCAATGCTAGTTATCCCTATTTCTTTTGC
>JAUIKA010000043.1 GCA_030430995.1 Alphaproteobacteria bacterium | reverse complement strand
CATTTTAATAAAAGTGGCTAAAGCTAAACCAAGTAGCGATAGCTCAGGAGGAGGGGATTCAGGCAGCAATAGCAATTCTTCAAATGGTGGAAGTGGGAAAAATGATGATGATAATCAATATTTGCCTAGCAAAGAATATATAGAAGTATCCAAAATGCTAGATGATGTACTACCACATAAGAGCGATGAAGGAAAGCAACCAGAGAATGATGGTTTTGTTCATTTAGATGAGAAGGCATTATCACAAATAAATGAGGAGCTTAATAAAGGGCATGTAAAAAAAGCGGAAGCGATTATAGCACAAGTGATGGAGGGCAAAGATGCACAAAATTCAAAAGAGCAAATAATGCAATCTGCACTTACACAAAGCCTTGCTGGCGTAAAAAATGAAACCAAGAGAAAAGCGGCTATTGAGCAAATAATCCAATCTTATGCTAACGTGAATGCGGTAGCAGAAATGGCACAGGTTAATACATATATTGTTCTAAATGAATTAACAGCAAGAATGGATGCAGTTACTGGTACGGGCAATATTGATACTCCTGTTATAAATTTAGTATCTGCTGGTGATGAAGGAAAAAATAATAAGGTAGCAACTTGGGTTAAGGGTTTTGGATCTAATGGTTCTGGTGATGGTATCAAAAACACTGGTTATGGAGCTAGTATAGGAATGGAGCTTAATATGTCTGATACTGGCGTAGTTGGAATTTCTGGTAGTTGGGCTAGGAATAACATTAAAAGCAAAGAAAATATAAATTCTAAACAAATAGCACAAAGTTATTTGGTTTCGCTTTATGCTGCAAATACTTCTAATAATCATATTGTTGACTTCTTAGGATATGTAGGAAAAACAAATCTGAATTTAAAAGACACAACATATTTTGGGGGCTCTGGTAAGGAAGCTCAAGACAAAGCCGTGGAGGATAATACTAAAATGAAGTTTTATAACTGGGGTGCACAGGCAAGATATGGATATAAATTCCAATGCAAATCTGTAAATATAATCCCTGTAATTGGTGCTAAGATATATAACGTAAGAAGCGATGGTGCCTCTCAGGAAGGGCTTGGAATAAGAAATCTTGAATATTCAGCATCAAAAGCAAGCGGGCTTGATGGAATATTTGGTTTAAGAGTAAATAGAAGCTTTAAAATTGGTGATGGGCATATGCTAACACCAGAAGTTTATGCTTTTGTGAATTATGCGTTAATGAGCAATAAAAAGGATATAGATGTAAAGATTATGTCTACTAACCAATTGATGCATACAGAGAAAAACAAAAAGAGTAATAAAGCTCAGTTAAATTGTGGTTTTCAACTATCTGGGCAAAAAAGAGATTTTGGGTATTCAGCTGATGTGGGCTATTATAACAAAGGTAAATATTCAGCAGTATCTGGTTCTTTAAAGCTAAAGGTCAGTTTCTAAATTATAGCTTAATTCCTATAATAATATGGGGATTAAGCTAACTATTTTCTGATTCTTGCATGTATTTAGAGATGTTATGATTGGGTATTTGAGCAAGTTATCTGTTTTGATTCATTACTATATTCATAAAATTATTCCTTGCTAATCCTCTTTATCTATAACAGCTATGAACCACTTGCGTTATAGCCAAATAGCGTAAGATATTGACAATCAGAAGTTCTAGAGCCCCCTGTAATGGGACTGTTGAAAAAGATTTTTTTGTAGATGAAATAAAACTTTTCTAATAAGAGTAGCAGAGCTTTTGAAAAAATGTTATTAAATTGGGCAGTCATAAAACTTTTTGAAATTCTCTCAAATTCTGACTAATAGCAAAGGTTTTCCTTAGGTTAAAACAAATAGCCCCTATAAAAGCAAGCAAGCCCTATGGATTGTACTATTTTCGTGGGGTTAGAAAATGCTCTCTCAAAAAGAGCATAATGCCAGGGGCGTTTAATATCCATTTTGCAATCAACATCTTGCGCCTGCTATTTCATTGGCATTTCTATATCACCCATATTTTATAAGCTTTAAAAGCCTTTTTAATAAATTCTTCCATATATTTTGTAACTTATATGTTAAATATTTTATAAATTATCGGTATATATACTTAATAAATTAGTATTCCTTATCTTTATCTGATAACATTATACGAGTATTTTTTAACTATATAAATGTATCAAGTAGAGTATAAGGATTGTATAGATAGATTGCCATATATTACAAAGAGCACAGCAAAATTTTACCAAGTATTTATATTAACATGTATTGTTTCTAATGATGTAAAGCAGATAAAAGAGCTATTAAATGGCTATGGGTATGAAGTTCTAAAAATAAAAGATGATGAAGATACAGGCTATTATGGAGCCATATTTAAAATAGAAGATAGATGTATTATACATAGCAGAATTTCTAATTTTGGTTTCAACCCAGACCTTCTTGAAGTATTTAGATTAGTATATCTTTTTAATCCCTCTCAAATAACACCGGCTAAAGAATTAGTAGAATTTGCTATATCAGAATGTGGAAAAGAAAACTTAGAGATACAAGGTACTTCTTTAGGAGGTGTGGTATCTCAGTTCAATTATTTAAAATATGATATACCAACCTATGTGCTAGATACTATAGGGATACAAAATTATATAGATATAAGTTCTATAAAAGATATAAAAACAGAATATAAAAGTAATCTGGAAATATACCTCTTTCCACCTAATGGTGTTAATAGTCTACTTAAATTCTCTTTGGTTGGTAATGTAACAATATTCAAAATAGATTGCCAAGAACTATTATATAAAATTGCAGAACCTTTTACAGATATAACCCCAAATATTAGAGGGGCTGTTGTTCTTTCCAATAAGCAGCATAGTATGGATACTATTGCTACGCTATCAGAAGATTTTCAGCAGTGCAGCTTAGAGAAGGTTGAGGATATATATAGTTTGCCTCAAAGCCATACTCAGTACTTATGTTGGCATACAAGTGATGAGAACGCTGTTTGGCGCTATATTACAGAATATCAGAATCCGAATCTTTCAGAGGAGCAGCGATTAGCGAAATATAGTAATTTTGTTCTGAATAATTTAAATACATGCAGCTTGAATAAGAATCTTCTGCTAGGGCTTGCAATAACAAGCAATATAGACCCTATAGGTTCACCATTAATTGCAGGTAGCGTTATGATTTCTATAATATTTTGGGGAATAATGCTTTGCAAATTATATAGTTGTTTACGTTGTTGTAAAAGTGCTTTCAAATATGGATGTGCATATATGGCAGAAAATGGGATATTACATAAATATATAGAGGAAGAGAATGAAGAAGTAATAGGAGAAATAGAAGCATATATAGAGGATGAATTATGAAGTACCAAGCTTGCTTAAGCAAATTAGACAATAATTTCATGCAATATTCTATTGAAGAGGCAATAGCGCTTACATGCTTAGCCAATGAAGGAGAATCTATAATGCCTGAATTAGCGCATTTAGGATATAGTAAATCTACTTCTATAGAAAATCAAAATACAGGTTTATATATATTACTTTTACAAAAAGATAATAGATATATTCTTATATACAGCATGCCGGAATTTAAATTTGGAGATATGCTGATATTTTTAATGTCATTTGATGCAATGCTTCAAAATATTAAAGATAAAAATATTGCTCTTGCAAATGAATATCTACAAGATGCTATAGAGAAAAGCAATGGTGGTGATTTAGCTATTTATGCATATTCTACAGCAGGGGTGGTTACTGGTTATGAGAAATGTGGAATAAAAACATTCTTAATTAATTCTCCCGGGGGGCATTTTGATGGCATGAGTTATTTAGATAATTACACTGAAAATATTTATTATTATTTTTCTGATACAAGTTTTATAACAAGCTCTCAGGAGCTTATGAAATCTAATGCGGTAAAGGTATTCTTACCTGAAAATAAAGATTTTACAAGTAAGCTTGATTTAGGAGATATACAGCCAAATATACAGGGAATATTTGACTATAGTCAGTTATCCAATTCTAAAGATATGTTACCATTACTCGCTAGTAGTGATATATCTTGGCAAGAGCAGTATCCTATCACTTGGCCACAAAATATGGGGCAAGGTTTATGCCTATTTACAAGGCAAGATAACCCAATATGGCAGCATATATATCAACAACAACATGGAGATATGCAAGGCTATAATCAATTCGCTGTGAATAGATTGGGAACATGCGGATTAGCAAATTTTGGTATAAAAGATGTATTTGCTGGCAAAAATATTGTAGGCATATTATTAGTTGCAATTTGTGCTATATATTTTCCTACTGTTTTAACAATATGCTGCGGCTATCTATATAAACATTATTGCAAAAGAACAGATGCAGATGATACTAAACCAAATGAGGAGGGGGAAGAGGTCAATATATCAGGAGATGACAATTTCGCAAATATGGAAGATGTCTATTACTAGTAGGTAAATATTTTTATTTAGTACAAAGGTGGTTTATATCTATAATGGCTAGCATGACCACGCTATAGTACTATATGCAAATAATAAATTCCCTTTTAAGAAGAGATTATATAAGTTTTTTACAGAAAGCATTTTACCATTTAAACCCTACTGTAGATTTTGAATATAATTGGCATTTTGAGTGCTTAGCTAAAGCTTTAGAAGAAGTATCAGAAGGAAAGAATAAAAGGCTTATAGTTAACCTGCCTCCTAGGTCTTTGAAGTCAATCACCATCAATGTAGCTTGGCCGGCATGGGTGCTAGGTAATAACCCTTCTAGCAGAATAATCACAGCAAGCTATAGCAATGCATTAAGCTATAGGCATGCAATGGATATAAAAATGATTCTAATGAGTAGCTGGTACCAAAGAATATTCCCGGATTTCAAGATCATAAAAAATACTAAGAGTAGGATAGTTACATCTGACTTTGGATTCATATATGCAACTTCTGTTGGAGGAAGTATTACAGGGGATGGCGCAGATATATTGATATTAGATGACCCGCATAACCCGCAACATGTTTTTTCTGATAAGATGAGAAAAAAAGTGCATTATTGGTATGAGAATACATTTTCTTCACGTCTTAACAATCCAAAGGAGGGCTCTATAATAATAGTAATGCAACGTTTGCATGAAAATGATCTTGTAGGGTATTTATTAGGTAAAAATTCTAGCATTTGGAAACATATAAAAATACCTGCTAAAGCAAGAGAATCTATAGAATATGAATGCATATCTAAAAAATATGTTTTAAAAGAAGATAATAGCTTCCATGAGTCTAGATATACCAAAGAAATTCTAAATAAAATAGAGAATGAAATAGGCTATGAGAATTTTTCAGCGCAATATTTACAGCAACCATGCCCTATGCAAAAAGGTATGCTCTCTAAAAAATATATAGTTTTTTACAAAGAAGTTCCAACAAATATTATAATAATGCAAAGCTGGGATACAGCCATTAAAACCTCTGAATCTAATGACTTTTCAGTATGCACAACATGGGGAATATATAAAGATATGTATCAAGATAAAATAGAGTATCCTCTACTAAAGGAGAAGTTAGTTGCTATGGCAAAACAATATAAGGCTATAAATATAATAATAGAAGATAAAGCAAGTGGTCACCAGTTGCTGCAAGACCTGAAACATAAAATGCCACTGGTGCCACAGAAACCTATTTTAGATAAAAAGATAAGATTCTCTGCTATAATGCATTTATTTTATTATGGAGCTGTGATGTTTAATCCAGTTATAGATAAAAGCTATATTCAGCAAATCACTAATTTCCCATATGATGATAATGATGATATAGTAGACTCTATATCTCAATTTTTAAATTATATAAGAAATATTAAAACAGCTGCTCCACGCATAAGAAAATTATGAATCATCTACTTATATAAATCTTTTTTACAATACATTGCAGCTTTTTACATAATAGCTTCGCTTCAGATTCTTTTGAGAAGTTATTAATAGCTATATAATAAAACACTTGCCCATTTTTTGTTACTTTATGAAGCTGATAATTTGGATATTTCTTTAACACAGGATTATTATCCTGCAGCTCCCTCCAAGTTTTTTCTGCATCTATTGGGTCTTGCACTGTATCCAATAATGCTATATATACAGCTTCCTTTTTAGATTTCTTGGGCCTAATGGCCTCATGTGTTACAACGGGTATATTACTTTTGTATATTTTGTTAAGGTTATTATTACCACTATTTTTGTGATTATTTGTAAATATATGGTGTTTCTCTAAAACAACTGTATATTTGCTATCCTTTTTATTTTTATATATTTCATGGTCAATATATGAATTTTTAGAGCCAGCAATATGCTGTTTATATGGCCCTGTAGTTTCAGGGTATAAAACAGCTATATTACCAGTTTTCTTTTTGCAATAACTGCTGTATAGAAAGAAACTGCATGCAACTACAACAGATGTAAGTAAAAAATAAATTATAACCCTTTTCACAAAGCTATAATAAAGTTATCTGCCTGATGATATCATTTCCCAAGAACCATCAGGCCTTCTGCATGCAGTTCCATATGCTTCCTGCTCTCTGCCGCCTATATATACTTTCTGTACAAATTCTCTACAGTACGTTCCTTTCTTATCTTCAAAAGTTTTTATTGGTGTTATGCTACCACTATGTCCACTATCAGGGTTTTTCCATGATGTTGTTTTTCCGGATTGTACATTCTCCAAAGCAACTTGGGTTGAAGATTCTGCCATCTTTTTATCTTTCTCATCTAAAGATGCACCTATACTACTACCAAGCAGCCCTCCCGCTACTGCTCCTAGCCCTGCTGCTAGAACTTTGCCACTACCTTTGCCAAACTGAGCGCCTATAGCAGCCCCTGCTACAGTACCCATAAGCCCCCCTGCGCCTTGCTTATTCATAGCAACACATGAAGTAAGCATTGTACCAACAGCAGCAAAAAGAATAATATTTTTTGATATTGTCTTGAACATAGTGTAGTCTTATATTTAATCAGGTAAATTCTATCATATAATGAAAAAAAATGGTAACTTAATAATAAAATCTGCTATATATTTCTCTTTTATATTTTCACTTATAACGGTGGTGATAAGAGGATATGGTTGGTATATTACAAATTCTTTTTCTATTTTATCTATATTAGTGGACTCTATAATGGATATAGTAAGCTCTGGCGTTGCTCTTATTGCAGCAAAATATGCTTTCAATCCACCAGATAATGAGCATAGATATGGGCATGAAAAAATACAGGATTTAGCTATATTTATACAGGCAAGTTTTTTCTGTATTTTTTCTTTATTTATATTGTATCTTAGTATAGACGGGATTATATTTCATAATCATTCTATTCATAGCCCTAAAGAAGGAATTTATTCCTTAGTATTTAGCTCTATATTAAATTTTGTATTAGTAGCTTACCAGAGCTATGTAATAAAATGCAGTAATTCAGATTTAATACGTTCAGAACGTCTGCATTATTCATCTGACTTAATAGCAAATATAGGAGCGATAGTATCTGTATATTTTTCAGAAACAATACCTATTGTGGATAATTTATTTGCAATATTTATTTCTATATACATGATATATAACTCTTTGGGATTGTTTAAGAAATCTATTAAAAACCTTGTAGACCAAGAATTAGATGATGGTGAAAAACAAAAAATATTAGATATAGTAGAATCTTTCAAAGAGATACATTCTATACATAACTTTAAAACAAGAAATGCAGCTAATAAAGTTTTTGTACAAATTGATATTGAGCTAGATGGGAATTTATCTTTATTTAAAGCTCATAAAATAGCTGATGATTTGAAGAATAATATTGAAGATATATTTGAAAATGCAGAAGTAATAATACATCAGGACCCTATAGGGGTAGAGGAGAAAGCTTGCTAATCATTTATTTTTTGTTAATATACCAACGCTAGCCTATATATATTCAAACCAAAATAACTATTTTCTATATAATGAAAATATGCTATGGAGCGGGTGATGGGGATCGAACCCACGGCCTCGACCTTGGCAAGGTAGCGCTCTACCACTGAGCTACACCCGCATATTTATATGTACTTTATACCCGAAACTCAGTAGAATATCAATATTATTTTTAATAAAAATGATATTGCGACATATTTTTATATTATTATTTCTGTTCTTTACTAATATAGCTTATGCATCTGGGCAAGTAAAAAATATAGGTATGGACCAAGATGAGTATTATAAGCAAATGAAAGAAGCAAAAGAATTGGTGATGGAATTTGAAAAAAACTTTTTTGAAATGCGCATTACAGAAGGTATGGAATCCTCCGTTTTACCGGAAGGGCCCTATACAGCCGCAGAGGGTGTGTATTATAGGCAATTTGCAAGGGTTATGGCAGAAAAGATTGTGGAAAAGCTACAAGAAGATAATAGGCTTGGGACAATAGGTGAAAATTTACTTGAAAGAGTTGATGACATGCTAAGGGAAAAATATGGAATTAAATCTGCTGCTGATGGGCAAATTCCCAATAACACTAAAATAAATGGAAATAATAAAAATATAGGCAATA
>JAUIKA010000042.1 GCA_030430995.1 Alphaproteobacteria bacterium | reverse complement strand
TAGATTGTCCAAAATAACTATATAATCATCTATAAAAATAAATAATACGTCTAAGACTAGCAGCGCAATATATTTACATCAGGCAAGCCAATAAATATAGTATAAGTAGCCCATTACTAGAAGTAAGATCTCTGATTGTCAATATCTTACGCTATTAACTATGCCATCACTTAAGCCCAATATTATTTAACTTCTAATAGAGTTTTTATCACCCCCAGTTGCATAACTACAATTCTACCTAAAGCACTAAATATACATATTTATTAAAGAAACTGCTTTTATTCCATTACAAATATGATACTATTATCTATATATTTAAAGTGTTTTAATACCCTCAACCATTAACTAATAGGACTACTATGACAGATATTGTTACTATCGAAGTAAAAAATTTAGCAAAGGATTTAAGCCTACCTATACATGCAACAGAACTTAGCGCCGGAGTTGATTTATATGCGAATCTAGAAAATAAAAATACAATCTCTATAGCGCCAATGCAAAGAATGATAGTCCCCACCGGGATATGTATTGCACTGCCAAAGGGTTATGAAGCACAGGTGAGGCCACGCTCAGGGCATGCAGCTAAACACGGAATTACGGTATTAAACACGCCAGGCACTATAGATGCAGATTACAGAGGAGAAATAAAAGTTATTCTAATAAACCTAGGGGAAAAGGAGTTTGTAATATCACATGGTATGAAAATAGCACAAATGGTTGTTGCAAAATATAGTAATGTTGTCTGGAGACAAGAAAAAGAATTAACAAATACAGAACGTGGAGATGCTGGATTCGGTTCAACAGGCAAATAATTTATCCTGGGTAAGGAAAGCTTTATCTGGAGTAGAAAATAGTTATGCAGAAGCTATAATCTTAATTAGCTTTGTATCAGATATCTCAAAAGAAGATATAATATTAGGAGATATATCTTTATCTGAGATTCAAATTCAAACATTGCAAGACCTTATAAAACAGAGGAATAACCATGTACCTATAGCATATCTAATCGGTAAAAAAGAATTCTATAGCAGAGACTTCATAATAGATGGAAGAGTATTAATACCGAGGCCTGATACAGAGATTTTGGTAGATGCTGTGTTAAATTCAGAAAAAGAAGACAGTAAAAAAAATATATTAGACCTAGGCTGTGGTAGCGGGTGCATCGGCATAACCCTTGCTTTAGAAATGGCAAATAGCAATGTTACGCTGCTAGATATAGATGAAGGCGCTATAGATGTTAGCCATAAAAATTTATCTCTATATAGCATATGTGGAAGGGCTAGATGCATAAAAAGCTCTTGGAAAAATAAGCAGAGAATAGGGAAATTTGATATTATAGTAGCTAACCCGCCTTATGTAGGCGAAAAAGATAAAACTGAAAATATAAAATTTGAACCAAAATCTGCAATATTTGCTAAAGATGATGGATATGAGCATTACTACCATATAGCTGAATTCATAAAGCATAACATCATCAGTGGAGGGAAAATATTCTTGGAAATAGGGTATAATCAGGCAGAGAAAATAAAAGAAATCTTCTCCTCTTATAAATATATAAAATCTTACCATGACCTTAATGGGCATGAGCGATGCATGGAATTCAATGCTTCATAGATAATGCCTCGATACAAAATAGAAATTGAGTATAATGGAACCAATTTCCACGGATGGCAAAAACAAAAAAACCATAGAACAATACAGGGAGAAATAGAAAATGCATTATGCATCATATCCCGGGAAAAAATCTCTATAACAGGAGCAGGTAGAACAGATGCGAAAGTTCATGCATTAGGGCAAGTTGCACATTTTAATATGAATGCACAGAGAAGTGAAAGGCAAATAGTATATGGCCTAAATGCACTTCTAAAAGATATTACAATAATTGGCTGCTCCAAAACGCAGGATTCATTCCATGCACAGAATTCTGCTAAACAAAGAGTATATATATATAAGATTTTCAATAGAAATACTAGAACATCCTTATATAAAAACTTCACATGGCATATACCATTTGAGCTAAATATTGAAAGGATGATTACTGCATCAAAATTCCTTATAGGTAGAAAGGATTTCTCAAGCTTTAGAGCTGGCGGATGTACAAATAGCTCCCCTATCAAAGAAATTCACTATATCAATATTAGTAAGAGCTATAATATAGTGCAAATAGAGATTGCTGCAAATGCTTTCTTATATCATATGGTACGTAATATAACCTCTAGCTTAGTCAATATAGGCCTAAATAAATGGGATATAGAATATATGAATAAGCTTATATTATATAAAAATAGGAGATTCTGCGCGGCCACCGCCCCTGCATCTGGGTTATATTTAAGCAAAGTAATTTATTAGTATAACTTGTCTCAGCTCAGATTATTACATCAAACCCTTTTCATCAGATATAAACTTCTTAAAGAAATTTATCTCCTCCTCTGTAAATTCGGTTTTTCCAATCCAAGCTATTATTTCTTGATCTACCACTATATCTGCAAATCTAAATTCAGCTTGGCCAGACTGACGATGACCTACTATATCACCCCCTCCCCTTAGCTGCAGGTCTTTCTGCGCAAGCTTAAACCCATCATTATGCTCACACATAGGTCTAAGTCTATATTTAGATACAGAACTTATATATTGGTTAGAAGGAAGCAATATGCAAAAAGCATCTTTATCATTCCTTCCTACCCTACCTCTCAATTGATGCAGCTGTGCAAGCCCAAATCTTTCAGCATTTTCAATAATAATTACTGTTGCATCAGAGATATCTATCCCAACTTCAATTACAGTGGTCGCAACGAGTATCTTAATATTACTCTCCTCCTTGAACCTATGCATAATCTCCTTTTGCTTTATGCTATCCATCTTGCCATGAATATATTCGACTCTTCCAGGAAATATGTCATCTAAAAAATCTCTCCTGCTTTCTACATCTGTCATGTTACTATCTTCATTCTTCTCAACGCAAGGGCATATCCAAAATATTTTCTCTTGCGTATTTAGCTTATTAGTAATACTAGTAACTATTTTATCTACACTAGTAGATATAATGGTTTTAATTGTCTTTCTTCCAGGTATTAGATGGTCTATACTAACTATATCAAAACCCTGCATAAATGTTATAGCAAGGCTACGTGGAATTGGAGTCGCGCTAACAGATAAGAAATCTATATCCTTGCCTTTGTTAACTAAATTCAGCCTTTGCTGAACGCCAAATCTATGTTGTTCATCTATTATCACATATCCTAAATCAGCAAATTCTACTGCATCTTGTATTAAAGCCTGAGTACCAACCACTATATTTATGCCGCCTGATTTGAGCCCGCTAAGAGTAGTGTCTTTATCTTTTTTCTTCATCTTTCCTACTAAAAGCCCAATTTCTATATCTATTCCATTTAATGCTTTTTGTAAGAAGCGATAATGCTGCGTAGCAAGCAGCTCTGTTGGCACCATGAAAGCTACCTGCCTACCTTTTGCTACTACACCAAGGCAAGAAAGAAGCATTACTAATGTTTTACCTGAGCCTACGTCACCTTGCAATAAAAGCAACATAGATTTCTCTGAACTTTGTACATGTTTTATCTTATCAAGAGCAGATTTTTGCCCATCTGTTAAAACAAAACCTAAATTCTCTAATATTACCTTCTCAAAATTTTGCTGCCCATAATAATAATATTTTCTTGGCTGCTCTGTTGCTTTTACAATATCTCTCAGCGCTATGTTATGCCCTACTAACTCGTCAGCAGCAAGCCTCTGCCTGGCTATATCTATAGCATTTTGCCAATTGCTATTTTCATTAGGTCTATGTATTGCTTTAAAAGCTTCCTTCTGGCTTATGTTATATGATAATTTATTTATTAAGGGGTTATACTCCTTACCTCCGTCAGGAAGGGCATCTATAACCTTTTTCATATAATCCCTAATCTGTAGATTTTTTAGCCCACGCGTGAGCGGATACACAGGCTCTATAACAGAAATACTTGTTTTAGATAGAATGAAATTAGGGTGAGTAATCTGCCAAATATCTTTATATTTACTTAACTTCCCTTCTACCGTAACCTTACCACCTAATTGTAGATATATAAAATTTGGTATAGCATGGAAAAAGGTTATATTAATCAATTTTCCATAACTATCCTGCGCTACTATTTTAACTGTGCTCTTTGTTTTATGGAATCTTTGAATTTTTATATCTAGTAAAACATCTTCATTATTACTACAGCTATTTAAATCTGGGTTCACTTTACGTGATATATAGCGTATTGGTACATGAAATAGAAAATCCAATACATTCTTCACGCCAAGGCGCCTTATAGCATCTAAAGAGGATTGCTTAACGCTAAGTATTTGTGAAATATCTTTAAATAAAACATCCATACTATGTTTCAGATAGATATTTAATAGTAGCTTTTATATATGAAACACCAGTATAAATTGTAAAAATTGCTGTAATCCATAATGCAGCCTGCCCTATTGAGTTTAAATATTTTATCCCAGAGCCTTTACTGCCCAATAATAATAACAATATAGAAACATCTTGAAGTAATGTTTTAATTTTGCCTATCCGCGATGTAGGCACGCTAATTTGCAAGTTACCTAAAAACTCTCTTAGCCCTGCAACTAAAAACTCCCTTGACAATATTAAGAGGCATGGCAATTCATTAGCTTTACCAAATTTAACCAGCATAAGTAGTATACAGCTGATTAATAGCTTATCTGCTATAGGGTCTAGCATTATGCCTAGCTTAGATTGTAATTGATATTTCCTCGCGATATATCCATCAAGAAAGTCAGAAAACATAGCAATTAGAAATAGCCCTGCCCCAATTCTATGGGCTAACATTTTATCATCAAAATAAAATGTTAGAATAATAACAGGAATAATAATTATTCTAAATATAGTAAGAATATTTGGAATATGTTTAAACATTATTAAAAAACCTATAAATTATTTTTGCATATTTATCGCCAATGCCATCCACTTGCGATATATGAATTATGGATGCTTGCTTTATTGCATCTATGGACCCAAAATGTCTTAATAATGCCATTTTTTTTATATCTCCAATACCTTCTATATCATCTAACTTAGAAGTTTTCATAGCCTTTTGATGCTTTTTTCTATATGCCTCTATAACATTGTTATGAGCTTTATCTCTGAGCATTTGCAAATATAGCATTACGTTATGGCTTCTTGGCATTGAAAAAGAGGGTATATGAGAGCTATAAAAGATTTCTTTCCCAGAATTCCTATCTTTCCCTTTTGCCATTGCGAATATATATGATTCTATATTCAACGCCTTAAGTGTCTTCTCTACCACACTTAATTGCCCCTTACCACCGTCTATTATTATTAATTCTGGAATAGGCATTTTATTATCTTTAAATCTTTTTCTCATTACCTGCTCTAACATATAATAGTCATCCCCACCTATACTTCCATCTCTAGAGCTTGCTATTTTATACGCCCTATTATCTTTTCTTACAAGACCATCTTCAGAAGCAACTATCATGCCACCGAAACTATAATCACCCATGTTATGGCTATTATCGTAAACCTCTATACGCTTTATCTCAATAGGAATCTTAAAAAAATCTTGTATTTCTTTGAATATTTGCTTTTGAGACTCAGAAACCTGTGTCTTTTTAGTAAGTGCTAGCTCTGCATTTCTATATGCAGCCTTCGCAATTAGCTCAATATCACCTTTAAAAGGCGGCAATATCACTCTTACTCTGTTATTTGATGTAGATAATGCCTCCTCCAGCACGACATGGTTATTAATAGGGTTTGATATATATATCTTCTTAGGAGCAGGAAGCACATGATAAATCTGCATTATTGCATTATTTAGCATTTCATCTAATAGCAAATCTGATTTAAAGAAATAATCTTTGCTGCCATAATTTTGCCCAGCTCTATATATAGATATATTAATTACATATAAGCTATTGCAAGATGCTATAGCTATAATATCCGCATCCCCTATTGAGTTTTGCAAACTGCTTTTTGACTGAATTATATTTATCTCACGAAGCTTGTCCCTAAGCTCAATCGCAGTCTCATAATCCTGCTTTGCACTACTTTCTTTTATCCTCTCTGCTAATGAATTTTGCAGCAAATTAGTTTTACCATTTAAAAACATTTTAGCTTCACGCACAGATTCTGCATATTTTGTATCACTTATTTTCCCGACACAAGGAGCGCTGCATCTTTTTATTTGATATTGAAGACAAGGTCTCTTCCTTGCCCCAAAATAATGGTCACTACAATTCCTAAGCTTAAATATCTTCTGGATTTCATCTATTGTTTTATTCACAGCACCTATAGATGCAAATGGACCAAAAGAATTATCATTTTTCTGCTTACCTCTATATTTTACTACCCTGGCAATTTTCTGATCTGTAAATTTTATATAAGGATAAGACTTATCATCTTTTAATAAGATATTAAATGGAGGCTGATGCTCCTTCACCAATTTAGCTTCTAATAACAAAGCTTCAGATTCACTAGATGTAGATATCACTTTCACCAAACATGTTTTAGAAAGCATAATTATTGTTCTAGAGATTAAGTTCCCTCTGGTATAGCTATATAGGCGCTTATATAAGGATTTTGCTTTACCTATATATAAAATATTAGAATCTTTATCTAGCATCTGGTACACACCAGGAGCATCAGGGGCTACTGATAAAAACTTTTTTATAACCTCCATTTACAGAACAGCTTTTAGGATTTAGGCTAACATAAAAATGATATAAATAAAACAATATTTTATAATAGATAACTGGCTAAAAGTAATATAATAATATATAGAAAGGATAATATAAACCATATAGCCTATGCAGCGCAATATATTGTTACCATTACGTAGCTAATCAACATATTATGAAAGGAGCATGCAAGTGTTTAAAACCATCTGATTGTCAATATCTTACACAACTTTTGTTATAGTAACGCCACACCAATATAGCAACACTGTACCTTAAGTTATATACGCTTTACAACAAAACCACCTACCAATGTTATCTTCATAGAAGTTACTCATTTAAATAAACACAGCCCTCTCCGCACACTCAATAGCCTTGGGATAGATTTATCTTGTTTTGTATGCTTTATTTAAGCATTTAACAAGAATTTGCCCAAAAATGGCTTGATAGTGTCTTTGCACCATAGTTTTATAGAATTAATTTGAATTTTAAGAAATATTAAATATGGTAAAAAGATATAGCCTAGCAGCACAATATATTAACATTAGACGAGCCAAAAGGAGTACATTACGGGGTTTTTTAAGATCTATGATTGTCAATATCTTACGCTATTTAGCTATAGCGTTTTTTAAAAAATCTTTATTTCTTCATATCAAGCAATATCCAGCTTTCTCTCAAACTCAATTGGGGGTATAACCCAAACCATGGATAAGAAATGTATGTATCTATTATCCAATAGTTTTCAATAGTTATTTATTTCTAAAGGGCTTAAAAATACTTTTAAGGCATAATTTTTTGGCAAGAATTTGAAATTTGGGAAACATCTTAAACATGACAAATAAGATAACTTTTATTTTGAAGATCAGTTCAATCCTTATATTTTATCTCAGACGCAGTTAATATTAATATATATTACTTCCACTGTAATAAAACATAGAATTAGCAAAAAGATCGAAAAACTACTTATAATAAAATAATATTTAAAATATCTATGTCAAAGATTAATAATAATTTAACCCCAACTATAGATAAAAACTACCTAGAAACATGTATTCACCATACTTCAAGGCTAATAATACTCATTATTAATTTTCAACTGACTAAAGAGTTCATAATGCCTAAAAATATCTTGAAAGTTTAGTTTCGGCAAAATTGATGCAAAGATAATCTGTACTGTAATAAAAACACCCCCTATATTTTTATATCAAATCTCTAAAAATAAGCATCCAAGCAATTCACTTCACAACTTTGAACGCAGTGAAAGTTAATTTACTTCTATTAACTCAATCTATAGCTTTAATTTGGAGAAAAAACCTTCCTCTTTGTAATTTCTATGGAAAGATCTTTCGCTTTTATTGGGTTCATATAAGACATAATAGGGCCAGACTTATTATCCCTCATCCTCACTATTATTTCTGCTAAAGTATTTTTATCCAACTCATCAAATATCATAGCAGCCCTTTTAGGATTCATATTCTCATATATCTTCACCAGATTTCTTATCCTTTCATTCTCTATCCCTTGATATTCCTTTAAAGTTTTATCCAATTTTGCTTGAAGGGAATTTAACTCCTTCATCTTTTTTTCTATATTGCTCTCTAAAGCTACAAGCATATCATTTTTATTTTTACTCTGTGCTTCTTGTGATTGTAACTGGTCCCTCCTTGCAGCAAGCTCCTGTAAAAGTTTCACCTCACTAGAGCTATATATAGTTTGTGATACATACTTTTCTTTAGTAACATCTTCTTGTGTTTGCTCCTCTACTGGTTTTGCCTCAGGTTTAGCATCTAACAAATTGGAGTTCATATTAGCTGTAACCTGGCTGATAGCAAAATATTTGC
>JAUIKA010000041.1 GCA_030430995.1 Alphaproteobacteria bacterium | reverse complement strand
TGTCTTTTACTTAATGCTTTATATATAGACACAACTTCTGTTCAATCTTGTTTAAATCCGAAAGAATATGAACCAAGCTATAGATATTGATTATGCTACAGTTGTATATTATCTAATTGTTAAGATGAGATATTACTCAATTTTATATATTGGCTTTACATAGGCTAATCCGCGCGCTCTTGGCAGAGTTTCGCTACTAGTTTTTGAATTTATTATGATCTAGCTTTAGCTATATAGCCTTGTTTTGCTTCACATTATTTAGAAATAGAAAGTAATAAGCAATATAAATCAAATATTTTCTAATATTTGACAAAAAGCTTAGCATTGGCTTTCTATAATGAATTCAGGTAACCGCAAAAGCGTCTATTCAAAGTTTCAGTTAACCTCCCTGCCTTGCTTTGAATCTAGGGTTCTTAGGGTTAATGATGAAAACTCTCTTTCCTCTTTTTACCACTCTACAATCTTTGTCCCTTGCTTTTGCTGCTTTTAATGAATTACGTATTTTCATTATTTTATGTTAAAAATTTAGCCCAGATTATAACATATAAACCTATACAGATTCAAGCACTAACTCATTATTACTAGAAGATGTTACTTTTATATCTTCTTGAGAGGCCAAATATTTATACCATATATTATTCTTATAGCTTCCAGATGCAATTACATTATTACTGTTATATATGGCAGTAATTTTCTTATCATTTGCTATAATTTTGCCGCCTTGATTCATGGTGTCATATATAAACAATATATAGTATTGCATAGAGGTGCCGCTACATACAGATATTAGGTCATCAAAAGAATAATCTATATTCTTATATACAAATAATGTTTCTATATACTCCCTCATTTTAGAGATGCCAGTATTTGCTATCAATAAATGATATATTTTTATGAAAGCATATAGCAATTTACTACTTTGGCTCAGTAACAGCTTTGCAGAAGAAGAGACATCATTATTATTGTTATCAATAAAATCCACTGCTGTTACCACACCACTTGATATATTACCTAAATCATGTAGGAATTTTCTAAATATTAAATCTAAGTCAGCTATTTTGTTATCATTATGCACTTCTAAACCTTTCTATATCAACTTTAATATTCTGAGATGCAGAAAGAGCTCTTCCCACAATAATCCAGTTTGCCCCTGCCTTCCTAATTATATCAATATTGCTTAGATTGATATGACCTTTTGCGCCCAGATAACATTTCCCTACTACAAGCTTATTAATGCGCGCAATTTTTTGTACTTGATTATGTAGAAATGGGTTTCCACTATAGCCAGGGCAAATTGTGGATACTAACACCATATCAATATAGTCTTGAAGATATTCAATAGCAGATTCATGAGTGCCTGGTAAAAGAGAAATACCGGATTTGATGTTATGATGCTTAATCTTTTTTAAATTGCTTAGGTTATCTTCTAATGCTTCACAGGGAATGGTAATCATTTCCACCCCAGAGTCTATTAATTGTTCTATATATTTACCAGGGGTGTAAGACATTACATGAACATCAAGATGCATCTTTGAATGTTTTTTTATTTCATATACAAATTTAGGGCCAAAATATACATTAGGAACAATGCTGCCATCCATAATATCAATATGGATACTATCAATGCCAGATCTTTCTAATTCTTTTATTTCATCTAATATTTTTAAAATATCTATACCTAACATTGAGACTGAGATTTTTATTGTTTTCATTTTAAATACCTATTATTTTTTCTTACTATCTTTTAAATCATATACCCACCTAATAATCTTGGCAACAGCTTTATAATGATGCTCTAATATAGCATCTTTAACTTTAAGTTCATTATATAAGCTTCTTGCAAGTAAAGGGTTTTCTACAATGGGAATTTTATTTTCCTCAGCTGTTTTTCTTATAAACAGAGCAACTTCATCCAGGCCTTTTGCTGAAACAACAGGCGTAGCCATTGTTTTTATGTCATATGTTAAAGCCACAGCATAATGGGTAGGGTTTGTTACAACAACAGTGGATTTTGGTACATCCCTCTTTATTTGCATATTCATCTTTTCCCTTCTTACCCTTCTGAGTCTTTGTTTTACCTGTGGGTCACCTTCTGTATCTTTTGACTCATCTTTTACTTCTTGCTTTGTCATTTTAAGATCCTGAAAATATTTAAACCTTTGATATGCATAATCCATCATAGCAAGAGCTATTGTACAAATTACAGTTGCAAACATAATATGTTTTACTACATCATATATATGAGAAATAATCTGAGATATTGTAAAATCTTGATATAGCCGTAAGTGGCTTACATCCTGCATAACAACAAGGTATATTATAATACCGACGCATGTTATTTTTATTACTCCCTTTACAAGTTCTAACAGGCTTTTCATAGAGAACATTTTTTTAAAACCTTTGATAAGAGATAACTTAGAGATATCAGGTATCATGCTTTCAGCAGAAAAAACCAATGTGCCTTGTTGTGCAAAAGAAGAAACAAATACTACAGCAACTAGCGCAAGAAACATAGGCACTATCCATGCCATCAATTTTAAGCATGTTTTTGTAAGAATTTGGCCTATAAAAACTTCATTGATCTGATAGGAGTAAAGATTTATAATAATATTTTTAAAATATATAGCTATATTACTCATAGAATATGGAAGAATCCATACAAATATCAATGTAAAAATAGATAGCATGAATAAATTACTCACCTCTTTAGATTGTATTACCTGCCCTTTTTTAATAGCATCTTCTTTCTTCTTTTCAGTAGCATCTTCTGTTTTAGAATCTTTATCTTCCCATAAATCTTCAGCCATATGAACAGTAATAAAATAAATGTAAATCTTATAAGAAAACACAGCAAATGGCAAGAATACAGCTTTATTAATACAGAATTTATAAGAAGTATTATCAGCAAAAGCCTAGAGGCAGCAAAATATAAAGGTATTAATACGGAAATTAGCGTGATTCTTATGTCAGATATTGAAATTAAAGAAATGAATAATAAATATAGAGGCAAGAATTATGCAACAAATGTTTTATCATTTCCATATAGCACAATTGGTGAAGATGGTTATATAGGGGATATAGCATTGGGGTTAGAGGTTCTAACAGATGAAGCTGTAAAGCAAAGTAAGTTTTTTAAAGACCACTTTACCCATATAGTTATACATGGTACACTACATATAATAGGTTATGATCATATGGATGCTGCCTCTGCGGAAGTGATGGAGAATTTAGAAATATCTATCTTAAGTAGCATGGGCATTGCCAATCCTTATATTATAAACTCAATATAAAATAGCAAATAAAATTAATTTATGCCAGAAGACCCTGAAACGACCTCTCTTCTAACAGAAAATACTGATATAAAGCTTTTCATAAAAAACTATCTCTCAAATTTGGAAATACCAGACATTATGGTACATAGGTCTGACCTTATATATGTAGAAATTAGTGAAAGCTATGAAAGCATAGCAAAAAAATTCAATCAATCTAACAGTAGTATGTTATTGGTTTGTGATAAAAATCTAGATAATATAAAGGGGTATATTCATATAAAAGACTATATAATTTCTCAAGATATATCTAGCATAATAAAAACGCCTATAATTGCGCCTTTATCTATGGGTGTGAATACTTTAATTGATACAATGAACGCGAGTGGAAATGAACTAGCTATAGTAATAGATGAATTTAGCGGCACTGATGGAGTTATTATATTGCAAGATGTATATGCATATATTTTTAGCAATGCATCAGTAGAAAAATCCAAAGCTAAAAATCCAGATAAATCTATATTTAATGCAAGGGAGAAGATAGAAGATATAGAAAGCATATTAGGTATTAAGCTAAGAGGGAGTGAGTCGGAAGATGAATATACCACAATAGCAGGTATGATAATGAATAAAACTAATTCTGTGCCACAAAAGGGTAGTAAGATTTATTTAGAAAATAGAGTAATGGCTGAAGTATTAGATTCAAATTCTAGAAAAATAAAAAAAGTAAAACTCATACAATATTAGGAGTGCTTACGCTCAAGTAGTGGTTTTTTAAAATTAAATGGGATCTATAATAGCCAAACGGCATAATATATTCACAATTAGGAGCCTTAGAGCGTACATTAACGGGCCTCTCTTATATTTAATCGCCTTAATGTTAATATATTGTGCTGCTAAGCCATGAGCGGCATTTATGTTCTTCCCAATAGTTTGCCTATATCTTTTATACTAATTTTTACATATGTAGGCCTTCCGTGGTTACATTGGCCAGCATGAGGTGTGTTTTCTATTGTTCTAAGCAGCTCTTCCATTTCCTCCATATTCATCGTTCTACCTGCTCTAATGCTATGGTGGCATGCATATGTTCCCAAAATTTTTTCTTTCTCAGCAGCAAGGCTACATCCATCTTCTAATGTAAGGATATCATCTGCTATATCCTCTATTAAGGAGCTTATATCTACATTAGAAAGGAGTTGTGGTATTTGTACTATTTCTATTAAATTGTTATTTAGATAGTTGATTTCAAGCCCTAGTTTAAATAAGTAATGATTTCTTTCATATAATGCTGCATATTTTTTATCATCCAATTTTATCTTAATACTAATAAGCAATTTTTGCATCCTAACATATTGTTGCTCCTTTAGTTTTTCATATACTATTCTTTCATGCGCTGCATGTTGGTCTGTAATAATTAAATGTTCATTTGTTTTGCTGATGATATATGTCTTATCAATTTGGCCTATAGGCAGGCCTAATGAAAGCTCCTGATGATTATTTTTATTTTCATTATCATTATCTGTAACTGTAAAGCTATCATTATACAGATTCTCTGTTTTATTTTCTGTAAGGTTATAGCTGCTTTCACTATGCTTATAACCGGAGAAGCCATTATCATCTTTGATATTGCTATAATTATTGGAAGTGAGGCTATTATTGCTCTTTGCAATATCATTATAATTAGTAGAAAAACTATTTTGTTGATATATAGCTTTCTGCATATTAGGCAATATAAATTTTTCTGCTGCAGAGTTAGATTGGTCTAATGTTCTATGCATGGCATCTGTAATCGCTTGCTGTATACCAGTTAAAAGGAAACTACGTACTAAATATGAATCTCTGAATCTAACCTCAGATTTTGCAGGATGCACATTCACATCTACCATATGAGGAGGCAGCTCCAAGCTTAAATATAGCATCGGGTGCCTTCCACCAGGGAGAAAGTCTTGATATGCAGCTTTAATAGCGCCAGCAAATATTTTATCTTTTACAAGCCTACCATTTACAAATATTATTTGTTGCTCAGTTGAAGATTTATTTAAGCTAGGAAGGCTTATAATACCAGATAGCTCCATTGCTTCATGTTTATAACTAACGTTAATACTGCTGCTTTTAAAATCTGTTCCGAATAAGTTATATACACGGCTCTCAATATTATCCGCTATAGGAAGGTCTAGTACTAATTTAGCATCTGAATATACAGAAAAAGCAATATTTACATTGATAAGGCTGATCTTTTTTATTAAAGAAATACAGCTAGCTGCTTCATATTTAGAAGTTTTTAAAAACTTCATTCTAACAGGGGAGGAGTAGAATAAATCTTTAACTATAATTTTAGTTCCTTTTGGTGTATTAGAAGATTTTATTTTTCCTTCATATAATTCATAACTACCATTGCCATCATTACTAGCAATGCTCATCTTGCTTACAGCATCTATGGAAGCAAGAGCCTCTCCACGGAAGCCAAAGCTATTGATAGAAGATAGGTTCTCTTCTTGAAGTTTTGATGTTGTATGCCTTATATAGCAAATCTGTAAATCTTCATAAGAAATTCCATCACCATTATCAGAAATTACAATTAGTGTTTTACCGCCCTGCTCTATCCATATTTTTATCTCTGTAGACCCCGCATCTATAGAGTTTTCCACTAATTCTTTTATTATAGAAAAAGGTCTTTCTATAATCTCACCAGCTGCTATAAGGTTTATTATCTTATCAGATAACTTTTGAATCTTGCCCAAAATTATAAATTTTTATTCATAGTAAGGAGGCTATAACAAAAATAGATTTAAATCAATTAACTATGTTAAATATTTTTTTACAAAATATATTTCCTGGGCTATTTCCTCTAAGTAATCAAATTTACCTGAAGCTCCTGAATGCCCAAAAGACATATTTATTTTAAGTAAAATATCACTATTGCCTGTATTTAGCTCATTAATTTTAGATATCCATTTTGCAGCTTCCCAATAACCAACTCTAATGTCAGAAAGTCCGCAGGTAGCTAAAATATTTGGGTAGTTACATTGTTTTAAATTAGTATAAGGGCAATATGACTTCATATAGTCATAATATTCTTTTTCATTGGGGTTTCCCCATTCATTATATTCCCCTGGCGTTAAAGGCAATGTTTCGTCTAGCATAGTTGCTAATACATCCACAAAAGGTACATGTGCTATAACGGCTTTATATAGCTTAGGGTTTATGTTAATAGCCGCCCCCATAAGAAGCCCACCAGCGCTTCCCCCAGAAATAGCAATTTTGTTAGAATCTGTATAGCCAGAATCTATTAAATGTTCTACTACTTTTGTGAAATCTAGGAAAGTATTTTTCTTCTTCAAGAATTTACCATCTAAATACCAAGGTCTTCCCATTTCGCTGCCTCCCCGTACATGGGCTATAGCGCAACATATACCAGAATCCAATAAAGATAATATAGAAAAATTAAAACTAACAGGATATGAAATTCCATAAGAGCCGTAGCCTTTTAAATATAAAGGCATATTTTTGCATCCATGCTCTTTGCTATATATAAATGTAATAGGTATTTCTACCCCATCATTTTTTGCCCAGAGCCTTTTTACTACATATTTTTCTCCATCAAACTCGCCACCTATTTTATTTTGTAATATAACTTTTTTCCTATCTTTAACAAAATCATATGATAATTTGGTTAAGGGCGTTATGGGGGAGCTATAGGAGATTCTTATATCATTTTTTTCATAATTAGTAGAGTATCCATATGCTTCATATACTTCATCCGCAAAAGAAATATAGTTAATTTGTTTATTGGAGAGGTTCATAACCTCAATTTGCATAAGTCCTTTATGTTTATAATTAAGAATGATATAACCATTAGTTATATCGAATGATTCTAAATACCTATCTTGCTGACTAATAAAAACCTCCATATCATCTTTGCTATAAGAATCCTGCCCTCTCTGAGCACTGTCTTCCTTTATGCAAAAAAGGCTAAAATTCTCACTTATATGGTTAGATCTTATAAAAAAGGTATTTTCTCTATGGTTTGCATTATATTTTTTATTCTTTTCAAGCGGGATGAGAAGTTTTAATATATCACTTTTCCCGGATAGGCAGTAATAATATAATTCATTTGCGTCATGGTCTGACCTATTCATGAATAGATATTTCTTATCTGAGGATTTCCCTATATGAAGTACTATATGTGCTTCCTTTTCTTCATATATCAATTTACTGTCACTATTTGTAAATGCAGCTAATTGGTATGGCCTATGTTCTTTATTAAGATAGCATCCAAAAATCATTTCGCTGTTATTACTCCAAATTATATCAGAGGAAATATTCTCTGCATTGAACCAATCTAGCTTTTTCCCTGAGCTAATTTCTATAGCTACTAATTTATATTTTTCATCTCCTGAGGTTTCATAGGTATATGCTATATAAGAATTACAAGGGGAGATCGCAATACTGCCGATATTAAAAAATTGATGATCTTTAGCAAGTAGATTTATATCTAATATTACTTCAGGGGCTGAGTTATTGCTTTTTCTATAATATGTATAGTAATCTTTTTCTGAGTATAAGGCTGAATAATAAGTATACTCACCTTTTTCAATTTGCTCTGTATATTTATCTATTTTTATTCTGTCTTCTAGCTCTTGTTTTATTCCTGCCACAGCAGGGGTAGAGAAATATTCTTCCACCTTTTTATTTTCACTATTAAGATGCTCTATAACTCTGCTGTCGCTAACATTGGGCCAATTACTATCTCTCATCCAAGAGAATTTATCCTGTAAGTCTTTACTCATTTTATAAATTAATACATTAGTCTATAAAATAACAAAAAATATTACCGTTATCAAGGTTATACTTGGCTTTTCTATTTGGATATAAAGTTACTAATATTTATATTTTTTTGAAGGATGTTAAAAAACAAATATTTAAACTCATCATAGTCTTTATTTATCTCAGCCAGGATAAAAAAATTCCTTATGAACCAATCACTATCAAGAGGAATTTTTGATAGCTGCAGATAGCAATTCCTTGCAAGGAAATATCTTTTGCTATATAACGCCCAAAGCATCATATTTTGATTATCAATATAGGTATTAAATAGTTCAGGGTAGCTATATAATACTGAAATTATCTCATGAGAACTCCCTTCTGCTTTTAGCTTATATAATAGTTGTTTAGCATCAATTTGTTTATGTAAAATTCTGTTAAAGTTATTATTATAATTCTTATTACAATGCTGCAGCATGGCCATAAACGCCTTACCTTTTGCTTCTGCTAGGTCTTTATCTAATTTCTTTATAACATATCGTGCTGTTTGCTGTGGGTCCATAACGTAGAGCTTACCAGTTCTGGTTACCTTATTTAAAACAACTGAAGCTTCAGGCAGAAGCAAGATTTTAACCTCATTATTTATAAAGTTATCTTTATATTGATTGTTTTTATTATGTAAAACTGTTTCTGCATTTGTTTGATGCTTATTATTATTGGCTACTAATGATTTTTTCTTTGGTGGTGATGGATTTGTTATAGCTATATAAGGGCTCTGCTTAGT
>JAUIKA010000040.1 GCA_030430995.1 Alphaproteobacteria bacterium | reverse complement strand
CTGACTAAGATGCCGAGAGGTTAATTCAACTCCGTTATCATATATTTTGCTATATATAGGAAGTCTTTTAGAGATATGCTTCTTACCCATATTGGACAGAGAAATAAATACTTGATTATGGTGATGCAAAACGCTGTTGATATTAAATTTGGTTAATGGGCATCTTATTACATTATTAGAATATTTTTTACAATTAATACCATCTGTTTTATATTTGATATCATTTTTACTCAATACCCATAAGAAATTATCAAATTTAAATATAGACACTACGTCATTATTAATAATATTAATTGACGCATCTACTACATTAAGAGTCGATGCATCTTTTATATTATCTTGCTTTAGTTCAATGGCTGTAAGTTTTTCACCATCTATCTGTTTTACATATGAATATTTGCTGGAAACTGAAATTATAATATTATTCCTATCTACTTTTGTTTTTGTTATAATATTTTTATTGATATTGCTTTTGTTAATCAGTGATATATGGTCTTCAAAATCTAATGATATCTTTCCATCTTTCAAGTCCCTTGATACAACTTTATCATCTCTTCCATGGTAGAATACTAGCATTACCCTATTATCAAATTCTTTTATCTGCATTTCAACATTTATGTTAGCAATGGCATTTCTGCCAGCTAACATTGCTATACATATAAGGGTAGTAATATATATCTTATTTATACTCTTCATTTTGCAATTTTTTTTCTATGTGGTTTTGAATTATTGTTAGAATTCTCAATATTACTCTGATTACTTCTAGCGCTTCCTCTCTCCCGTTTTTCATAAACATGCTTGCTCTTGCTCTCTTTATCTTCTACATTCTCTTTCTTTTTTCTTTCATATGTAGATTGACTTTTTTCTTCTCCCTCTTCTGCTATTTCCTCTTCTTTCTCATTCCCAGAGCTACTATGCGAGTCTTGCCTTATTACTTTTTCTAGAGAAAAGCCTTCTATATTATTTTCTGTATTACTAATAAATTTTAAAGAGATATTATATTTTCTTTCTATATTATCTATCTCATGTCGCTTATAGTTGAATATATATTCAATCACTTTATGGTTCGCATATATACTAATAGACTGTATGTTTTTGCTATCTATCTCACTATGTATAGTACGTATTATGAGCATTGCATTTGAGTAATCATTTTTAATTACCCCCTTACCATCACAATTTGTACATATATTTGAATAATGCTCTAAGAAAGATGAAGATTTACGCTGCCGGGACATCTCCACTAAACCAAAACTTGTTATATGCCCTATATGCAATTTTGCTTTATCAGATGAGCAATATCTTGCCAGAACTTTTTGAACTAATTTTTTATTATTCAAATCCCCCATATCTATAAAATCTATAACTATTAAGCCTGAGATATTTCTAAGCCTAATTTGCCTTGCTATCTCTTTTGCTGCTTCTACATTAGTTTTAAAGGCGGTATCTTCTATTTTCCCAGCAGAGTTAGATCTACCTGAGTTCACATCTATTGCTGTCAGCGCTTCTGTAGGATTGATAACAATATACCCACCAGAAGACAAAGAAACTATGGGCTCATATAATTTAGATATTTTTTGCTCTACGTTAAACTTGCTAAATATAGGAACTTTATTTTTATATCTAGATATTTTCTTTGCCTGCTCAGGGAATATATTTTTTACAGAAGTCACCGCGCTTTTATATGCTAGCTCTCCTTGAATTATACAATCTTTCACAGAATCATCCAAAAGGTCTCTCACTGCCCTTTGTATTATTGTATCTTCCATATACACTAAGCTTGGTGCTTTAGCCTTCAATGCATCTTCTCTTATCTTATTCCACAGCGTTACAAGATTGTTATAACTTCTACTAATTTGAGCATGGCTTTTTTTCACACCAGAAGTTCTTATAATAAGGCTAGGCGCTGAAGTGCTATCCTGAATAATATCATTAACTATGCTTTTCAACCTACTTCTTTCTTTAGGGTCAGATATTCTCCTAGAAATACCATTTTTATTCGCTTTATTTGGTGAAAGTATACAACATGTCCCTGCAAGGCTTATATATGTAGTAAAAACAGCTCCTTTATTTCCTCGCTCTTCCTTTTGAGCTTGCAGAAGTATAATTTGATTCTTTTTTATTACTTCTTGTATATTATAATTTCCTTGTGCAGCATTGCCTATATTATCTTCTACTGAATTATCATCTTCTTCTTGGCCTTGTATTTCACTGGAAGATAGTAACTGTTCTATCTCATCTTTTTCCATTTGGTCAAAGTCTAGATCTTTCTCCCCTCCTTCTTCTTTCTCTTCGGAAGCTTCATTCACAGCAATTTCTTTTATTTGAAGCTCTTTTATTTTTTTATCAGATTCTGGAAGATTGTAGTAGTCAGGATGTATTTCACTAAATGGCAAGAATCCATGCCTATTGCCTCCATAATCTACAAATGCTGCTTGAAGTGCGGGAGATACTTCTGCTATTTTTGCAAGATATATATTCCCTCTGATTAACTCTTTTGACTCTACTTCATAATCAAACTGTTCTAGATTTCCTTTTTCATCTAATAAAACAACTCGTGTTTCTGATTCATGCTGTGCGTCTATTAAAACTCTTTTCATTAACTTTTCCTCATTATCAATTTTTTTAGTTTTTATATATGCAACATATTTTTATACCTTAGTAAATAATATTATTTTAATTGCACATATAAAGTATAAATATTACAATAGCCATTATAGTACAATTTTTAATGATTAAGTAGTTTTAAAATGACAAAAACATTTACAGATAACCAATCTATTTCAGAACTCTCTAAAAAAATCTTATTTACGATAGGTATTTTAATAGTTTGTAGAATTGGTTCTTACATACCAATTATAGGAATTAATGTGGATGCGATAGAAGAAATTACCCGCTCAAACCAGAATGGTGTTCTAGGAATGCTAAATATGCTATCAGGAGGTTCTTTAGGTAGAATGTCTATCTTTGCACTAGCAATAATGCCTTATATAACAGCATCTATAATAATGCAACTTTTAACTATGGCGTATCCAAAATTTGAAGAAATGAAGAAAGAAGGGGAAGTAGGCAGAAGGCAATTGAACCAATATTCAAGATATCTAACAGTTGTTTTGGCATGTTTTCAGGGGTATGGAATTATGTCTGGTTTGTTAAAAATGTCTAGCTCTCATGGTAGCGTTATTTTACTCCCTGGTTTGATATTTAAAATCACAACAGTAATCACATTAGTTGTAGGCACAATGCTTCTAATGTGGCTTGGAGAGCAGATAACATCTAGGGGCATTGGTAATGGTTCTTCCATGATAATATTTGCAGGAATTGTTTCTGGTTTGCCAAGTAATATAATTAGCCTATTTGAAATGTCAAGAAAAGGAGCGGTTCCACTAAGTGTTACATTATCTGTTCCTCTCATTACCATTGCTTTAATAGTGATTGTAGTATTTATAGAACAGTCATTTAGAAAGGTAAATATTCAATACCCGAAAAAACAATTTATGAATAGAGGCGCTGCGCAGAATAATGAAGGATCATATATTCCTCTTAAACTTAACACGGCAGGTGTAATACCACCTATTTTTGCAAGCTCTATATTGCTTTTTCCACTTACCATAACTAATTTCATGGCATCAGATTCCTCTGTAGCAGAATTCATAAATTATCATTTAAGCCATGGTAAACCATTATTTATATTGCTATATTGCATAGTTACAGCTTTTTTCTGTTTTTTCTATACAGCTGTTGTGTTCAACACAAAAGAGACAGCTGAAAATTTAAAGAAGTCAGGAGCTTATGTTTCAGGGAAGAGGCCTGGTGAAAGCACAGCTTTATACTTAGACTATATCCTTACTAGAATAACAGTTATAGGTGCTATATATTTATGCCTAGTGTGCCTACTGCCTGAGTTGATGCTGAGCAAAGCAAGCTATTTCTTTAGTTTAGGTGGTACAAGTATGCTGATTATAGTAAATGTTATATTAGACACTTTTGGCCAAATACAATCTTTTCTATTTGAAAAGAGATATAAAAACCTTATGAAAAGAATCAAAATTAAATAAAGATGTTACTTATTTTAATAGGAATGCCAGGCTCAGGAAAAGGAACGCAATCTGAATTAATAAAAAATAGATTGGGTTTTAACCATTTTTCAGTAGGGGAAAAATTAAGGGAGTATTCTAAGCAAGATAATGAATTTGGAATTAAAATTCATAAACTGCTCTCTGAGGGTAAATTATTGCCTATAGAAATAGTGAAGGATGTTGTGGTGCAAGCATTAAAGGATAGCGCTGGAAAAAGCATGATTTTAGATGGTTTTCCTAGAAGTTTAGAGCAAGCAACTATATTATCAGCAATATCACAGGATATATCAGTAGTATTTCTAGATATCAAATATGATGTTTTAGAAAAAAGAATACTTGGTAGATATATATGCAAAAGCTGCGGTACTATATACAACAAGTATTTTGCTCCTACTAAAATAGGCGGAATATGTGATGCATGTAAAGGAACTGAGTTCACATATAGGAAAGATGATAACACAGAAACTCTAAAAACAAGGGTGAAAGAGTTTCAAGAAAAGACAGAGGTTTTACTTAGTTATTATAAAGATATTCTTTGCAAGATTGACGCTAGCCAAAGCCAAGAAGAAATATATATAGATATAGTAAACCATTTGAAAATGTAACTTTTTACTATACATTCATTAGAGAATATAAAAATCATAAAAGCATATTAAAAAATATACATCTCTATAGAAAGAGCGTTATTCCTTTTTGGCATAGCCAAAAACCCTAAACTATCCAACTGATTTATTAAATTCGTATTTTTGATTTAATACATAGTATATGATATACAGGATATTGTTGTAATGGGGGTATATGGTTAAATTTAGTATTGAATTATCATTAGAAGAACAAGGTGATAAAGATAAATTCAAGCAAGACTTTGAGCAAGAAACCTCCAAACTTTCAATAACTCCAATAACCTTACAATCAAGAACTATAAAAAAAGCAAATTTTAAGGAATTAACCCAACAATTGGAAGAAAGAACACAAAATCCAGAGAAACATAAATCTAAAATTAGAGCAGGCCTAAAAGAATATCAAGAATCTTCTTTGCTGTCATTATATGATGAAGTAGAGGTTTTGCTACAAGGTGCTATAAAAAGTGATAAGCATAATATGCATGCAAAATATTTAGATAGTTCAAACTAAAATAGGTGTTAATATGAAAGAATATACATATGAAATGTTACTTTGGTGGTGTAGTTCTAATGATGCCGCAGCTGTAGAAGAAATATTAGAAGAAAACTCAGATTTAGATGTATTACATAGTGATGGAGTATATTTTCGCCTTGCTATAAAACATAGTAATGTTGAAATGCTAAATATCTTAATCAAGTATTATACGGATAACATTAAAGAAGAAGAAAAATCTTTAGAGTATAATTATAAAATTTATAAGCTTAAGCAAGTATTTGTAGAAGCAGAAAAAAGGTTTTTAGGTGATATTGCAGAGGATATAGAAGAAATGCTTGATCAATATACAGCATAACATGGAGACAGAACAGACAACAAAGAGGGGTGTGATGATGAATTATGTGATTTTTCTCTATTAAAAACATATTCAGAACCACAAAAGCAGCAAGAATTAGTAGGAAAAGGAATTGATCTTCAGGATGATTAAAAAAATAATTTATATAGATGCGACATATATCTATAAAAAATACTAGCCCATACAAAAGCAGGCGTAAGCTTAAGAATAATGTTTGAAACAAAAATTAAAGAATATCAAGCATCACATAGAACAATAGTAGATTATTGTTATGTGCAATGCAACATTTCATAAAAGCAGAGAAATAAAAGAAGAATGCCTGTTTTGGAATATCTTCCTGTTTATTTTCCTTACTTAAACAATATTGTAAAAAAATGGGCTATATGGATAAATCTTTAAGAAAGAGGTATAACTGCGGAGTTAACTCCCTTTTTAGAGACTATTATGCGTAACCATTTTATAGGTGCTCAGCTATAAAAAAGCCAAAGATAATAAAAAAGTCAGTTATTGGATAAGAAAATAAAGATTTAACTCGTGAATGCTAAGCTTAAGGTGGGTGTTCAAATGGAAATGGATTATTATTAACGAATTAATAATAAATGCCAAGAAATATTAAATCATGATATCGCAATAATATATTGCATCATAGACTTCTTAGAATGAAGGTGTTTAGCTGCTTCCTCATGATCATCATTTTCTATGGCATCTAATAACGCTTGAGCTTCACTTAATTTATCTCGTCTAGCACAAATCTCTTTTAAAAATTTCCGACATCACCTTCAGTGGGCTCAACTACTCCTACTAAATCAGCAGCATCCCCTAAAAGATCAAAGTCAAACCCTAGCATTTCTGATGCAGCTAAAGAAATATCCTTATCTTCTTTTTGAAGCAATTCCTTAACTTGCTCTTCGGTGAAATCTGTTTCTTGAGCAAGCTTTTTAATTTCTTGAGTAAACTTTAATAAGCCAAGAAATTGCTTAACTCTTCCTTTAGCTATTCCTTCCTGATGTTCTATTTCTAATTGGGACTCATATAATTCCCAATCTGCTTCTTGCTTCCAATATAGGATTCTCTGTTCTTCTGTCCATTGCTGCATATCCATAATTCTGTATGCTTCTTTTATCAGATTATCTACATCCTCAGGAAGTTTTGTCTGTTTCTGACATTCTATTAAAAAATTGAGCCATTGCTCTTTCATCTCACTATGTGCAGTAAAAGGGCTATCTTTTATATATTGCTGCAACTTTTCTAATTCATAAAATTTCCAATTCATTTTATTATATGGAACAACTATTCCTAACTCTTGCACCATAGGAGTTACTGTTTTTTCGTAATATCTAGGACTATCACAAGGAATATCGCTCTCTCCCTTCATCTTAAAAATATCTTTTTTGCCTATAGACAACATATAAGTTTCTTGGACTTTATTATGGTAATTTTTATAATCCCCTGTTTTAGCTTGTCTAGCAATTAATTTTGCCATATATACTTGAGAGCGAGCAAGAAAATATGATTCATGTAATTGCTGCATTTCCACAGCTATTGTTTTTCCTTCTTTGGTTTTACACAAAATATCTACCTTGCTACCCACTATTTTAGGATCTTCCCTAGATAAATGATTATCTATGATGGTAACTTCTTCTATAGGATCTTCAGGATGTAATAAGCTATTTAGTAAACTTACTAATATATGTGAATTCTGCTGATCTCCAAATAATTTTTTAAATGAAAAATCCGTTGTAGGGCTTGCAAATGGGAGCATATTCTCATCTATTACAAAACTTCTAACAAATTGTTGTTGGGGCATTCCATATTTAGGCGCTAATGCATATGACATGCGTGGAAGTGTTTTTAATCCTTGACGTAACATTGAAAACATATGTTGTACCCTATAAGCTATTAGTTATTATTATAACATAAATTATTACTCATGTTATTAATTTTTATTCTTAATATTTAATATTTAGTCTTTAAAAAACTTCTACTGGTTGGTTTAAAACTTCACTTTATATTTAATTCAAAAGCAGAAATATTAAGGTTTATTGCGGGCCTCTAGGAATCTGAGCTAATAGGGAATAAAGGGTATATTTCAAGCAAATTATTACAAAAACTTTTTGAGAATGGAACAAATGGAATAACCAAAATTGAGCGGAATATAAAAAATATTTTGATAGGCGCAGCTGACAAAATTATGCTTATAAAGAAATATTTTATTGAAACTGTATTTTCTATGAAATGCATCTTGATCTATCATAGACATAGACGCCATATAAATGCCTTTGCCCATCTTTTATCTGGTATTATTTAATTAGTTATATAGGAGAATATAAAAGAGATTACTCTTATAGCTTTTAGCTGTACAGATGGTGAGCTTTATTTATACAAATGGATTCTAGAGTAAACATTACAGCTTACCCTGGAAATCTACATTTACTCTAATTTAGATATATAACTTTTACTATACAGGATTTTTGTAAGTAGATATCTCACTTTTCAATAAATCCTCTAAGAATAACAACTTCTCTTTACAAGCAATTAAAAGGTCAGTTGAAGAATTAGAAGGTAGTTTAATAAGCTTATTAGCCTTATTAGAAATATCATTTAGCTTAACTTTTATATCACCCAAATAAGCATATATCTCATTTTTAACACTCACTTTTTCTAACTCTGATATCTTTGAATGCACTGTAGACATCAATGCATCTACTTTATCCCTAATGTTCAGCCATTCCTGTTTAACATTCTTACTTGTAACAATTGTTTTAGCAGCTATCCTAGTTTCAGATGTACGCTCGAGGTCATATACTAACCCCAATTTAGATAGGCCATATATAATCCATTTATGAACATCTAAATGGTGCCACCTCCACCCATTACGATAATCTCTTGGAAAAGCATGATGGAAATTATGATAATTCTCACCCAATACAAAAGGAGCAAACCACCATATATCTCTTGAAGTAGCATGTGTATAACTTGAATGCCCAAAAATAGGCATATGACATAGGGAATTTACACAAAATGTAGCATGCTGCTGAAGAGCCCTACCTATTGAAACAAAAACAAGCCCTGTAATAGCTCCATGCAAATCCATTCCACCAAAGAAATAGCCTATACCTGTGGCTACTCCAATCCCTCTCACTTTGCCAAAATCTTCAAAAAGCAATTTGGCTATACGCCTAAAACCTTGCTATTGAAATTGAAGCAGAAAAAGCAACTCGAAAAACGATGAGGAAAATTGTCATTAAAAAGTAAAAAAATGACTTACTTTCATTTTGTCCAAAAATTGGGTCTTTTTCTCCAATAAACGTCTGATTTTACAATCTAAAAAATTAGTCAATCCACTGATAAT
>JAUIKA010000039.1 GCA_030430995.1 Alphaproteobacteria bacterium | reverse complement strand
AGAAGCGGTAATGACCTTTGCATGAGGCCAGAATTCACGGCATGCGTTATGCGGTATATTACCTCCAGCTCACAACTACCACCTTTAAAACTATTCTCATATGGGCCGTTATTCAGATATGATAGGCCTCAGTCTGGTAGATACAGACAGTTTCATCAGCTAAATTTTGAACATATAGGAGAGCAATCTGAAGTAGCAGATTTAGATTCTATTTGTTTGGCCTCTCAGTTATTAAGGTATTTTGATATAGAGAATAAAGCATCTTTGCATATTAATTCATTAGGATGCCCTGAAAGCAGGCTACATTATAAAAAAGCTTTAGTAAAATTTTTGACTAAATATAAAAATTCCTTATCTGAAGATAGTAAAAGAAGGCTTGAACAAAATCCGCTTAGAATACTGGATTCAAAAGATAAAAAAGATATTGAAATCATCTATGAAGCACCCAGAATGAAAGAATATCTTTTAGATTCAGCAAAAAACAGATTTGACTCTATTGCAAACAACTTAACAAAGCTTGGTATTGAGTTTATAGAAGACTCAAAGCTTGTTCGTGGTTTAGATTATTATTGCCATACCGTATTTGAATTTGTATCAAAGGACTATGGCTCTATCCTTGCTGGTGGTAGATATGATGGAATGGGTGAATTTATGGGCAGTAAGAATATACCTGCATTCGGTTTTGCTGCGGGTATAGAGAGGATAGCTTTGTTACTAGACCATAAAAAATTTATATCCCATATAAGATCTATCGTAATAATAACTGAGACTTTGTATTTTGTTGAAGCTAATTCCATTGCTAATAAACTTAGAAGCAACGCTGATAATTCTGTAATTATTACAGCATTACCTATTAAAAAGGCTATGAAATATGCTAATAGAATTAACGCTAAGTCAGTTATTTTTGTTATGGAAAATGAGGTTAAAGAATCTGCATATTCTATAAAGGATTTAGATACAGGGGAACAAAATAGCTTGTCTTTTTAACCATATCTTTATCAAATTATTCTAAGCATATATAACTACTGAAAGATTTAATATACAGGATTTGCTAGATCTATTAAATCTAATACTATACTATCACAGCACCACGCTAGACTCCTTTTAGAAAAATTATTTTATATTCTTGCATCCTTTTCAGTAAATATTCACCGTTTAAATTTATATGTTAGATAGAACCCTCAAATTTACCTGTTTAAATAATTTTGTAAAGAATGCTCAAGCTTCTCTTTAAAATGTTTTCTTGAGATCTTATGTCTATCTTTGTCAAATAAATTACTGATTGATCCTCTACTAGATAAAAACCTTTGAGGATAGCCAATATTACTGAATTTATGCATTCTATTTTCTTTTATTCTGGTTTCCTGGTGAGATCTTTCTATAGTGTTATTCTGATGCCTGTGTTGTCTATGATCTATACTGGTAAAACCTAATTCTCTTAAAGCTTTAGCGTAACTTTTTAACTGATCTACTATTGGCGGGCAATAGCGCCTCACCAACGAATTTATAAATCTTTTAGCCGCATGTGTATTTTGCCTTTTTTACATAAGAATATCCAGCTCATTTCCCCCAGAATCAATAGCTTCTAAATAAACCCGAGTTGCGTTTAAGAAATAGTATTGTAATACACTTGAGTATTGATATACAGTAGAATAATTCACAATAAAAACTACTGTATGGAAATACACTATGATGAATTATATTATTTTACAAGTGAATTTTGTATTGCATTTGAACAATGATATAAAAAACAGTTGATTTATTCAGGAGTTAGAAAAAGAAATAGAAAATATAAATTGAGTTTATCTGAAATAGTAACTATTTTGATAGCCTATCATAGGTCAGGAATGGTTTGTTTCAAGCATTTTTATCTCCAAATCTAGTACATTATGCTAACCCCAATTGCTCCTTAAGCACAATTGGGGTTAAATAATATAATTCTTTTCCATTTAATCTTGCAGTTAAACCTATCAAGATGCCATTTATCCGTAATCTTCCTGTACTGCTTTGCTTTTTTTGCGTATATGTGAGAATGCTTCTCTACCCAATTTCTTATCTCCTCATAACTGATCTCAATTACCCTTGCTCTGAATATATCTTCTCTCTGATGTATAGTTAAACTCCTTGTTTGATAATTGAATTAGAATAACGATGTATTTTGTAAAGATTATTCTCATAAAAATTCATCTATATAATAGATTGAGAAATTATAGGATATGTCTTATTAGTAATAGGAGGATATGCTGATCAGCAGAATTAAATGTCATTCTGACAAAAAGAAGAGATATTGCTTGGCAAAGAGACTTAGCACAAAAACACATTATTGCTCACCACAATGCATATATCACAGTAAATATGGGAAAGGATTTCGAATATATACTGTGAAGAAGCAAAAAAGTAAGACAGCAACGAGAACGGTTGTCTTTTAGAGGTAATCCAGCCGCAGGTTCCCCTACGGCTACCTTGTTACGACTTAACCCCAGTCATCGCCCCCACCATGATTGGATGCCTCCCTAAAAGGGTTAGCTCACCAACTTCAAGCAAGAGCAACTCCCGTGGTGTGACGGGCAGTGTGTACAAGGCCCGAGAACGTATTCACCGTGGCATTCTGATCCACGATTACTAGCGATTCCTACTTCATGCACTCGAGTTGCAGAGTGCAATCTGAACTGAGATGCCTTTTTTGAGATTTGCTTAACGTCACCGTCTTGCTGCTCTTTGTAGGCACCATTGTAGCACGCGTGTAGCCCAACCCGTAAGGGCCATGATGACTTGACCTCATCCCCACCTTCCTCCGGTTTGTCACCGGCAGTTCCCTTATAGTTCCCGGCATTATCCGCTGGCAAATAAGGGCAGGGGTTGCGCTCGTTGCGGGACTTAACCCAACATCTCACGACACGAGCTGACGACAGCCATGCAGCACCTGTGATAGCCCAGCCGAACTGCGGAAAAAATCTCTTTTTTCCTCTGCTACCATGTCAAGGGTTGGTAAGGTTTTTCGCGTAGCATCGAATTAAACCGCATGCTCCACCGCTTGTGCGGGCCCCCGTCAATTCCTTTGAGTTTCAATCTTGCGACCGTACTCCCCAGGCGGAGTGTTTAACGCGTTAGCTGTAACACCGAAAAATAAATTCCCGATGCTTAACACTCATCGTTTAGGGCGTGGACTACCAGGGTATCTAATCCTGTTTGCTCCCCACGCTTTCGCGCCTCAGCGTCAGTATTGGCCCAGGCAATTGCTTTCGCTTTCGGTATTCCTCCTAATATCTAAGAATTTCACCTCTACACTAGGAATTCTATTACCCTCTACCATACTCTAGAATAGTAGTTTTAGGAGCATTTCCATGGTTAAGCCTTGGTCTTTAACCCCTAACTTACTATTCCGCCTACGCGCTCTTTACGCCCAGTAATTCCGAACAACGCTAGCCCCCTCCGTATTACCGCGGCTGCTGGCACGGAGTTTGCCGGGGCTTCTTCTGTAGGTACCGTCATTATCTTCCCTACTGAAAGGACTTTACAACCCTAAGGCCTTCATCATCCACGCGGTATTGCTGGATCAGGCTTTCGCCCATTGTCCAATATTCCCCACTGCTGCCTCCCGTAGGAGTCTGGGCCGTTCTAAGTCCCAGTGTGGCTGATCATCCTCTCAGACCAGCTACAGATCGCAGGCTTGGTAGGCCATTACCCCACCAACTACCTAATCTGACGCAGGCTCATCTATCAGCGAGCCGAAGCCCTTTCCTCCCTAAGGAGCGTATATGGTATTACCCTTCGTTTCCAAAGGCTATTCCTTACTGATAGGTAGATTCCTACGCGTTACTCACCCGTTTGCCACTAAAATTATTTTTAAGCAAGCTTAAAAATAATTTCCGTTCGACTTGCATGTGTTAAGCATACCGCCAGCGTTCGTTCTGAGCCAGGATCAAACTCTTAAAATAAGTTTTAATTCAAAATTGTTGACTTGAACTCGCTACTGTCTTACTTTTTTCTGCGTTTCCTCACAGCACAACTAAATGATAGTCCATATAGCCGCCTAGGTCAAGCGGTATTTTTGATTATTTTTAGAATATTTAACATCTAAGCAATCTATTCCATCTTAGTTTTTGCCTTACTATCAGCGTCCACTTGCTTTTGTTATAAATATATTGATAGAAGTTGCTTGATGCAATGCCGAATTTAGCAGATAAGCTATATTAAGAATATATAGCTCTATTGTATGTGATATTTAAGACCTGAGTAATTCATTTATCTCAGTTTTTGCCCTTGTATTAGAGTCAACCTGTTTTATTATAATGGAGCATTGATAATTAACACCATTCTTTGATGCCACGCTACCTGGAACAACAACACTATATTCTGGAATATAGCCATATATTACCTCTCCTGTCTCTTGAACAATAATTTTACTACTAGCAGAAATATTAACGCCCATGCCTAATACTGAGCCTTTACCGATTCTTACCCCTTCAACTATATTACAGCCAGAACCTATAAAACATTCATCCTCTATAATAACAGGCATAGCCTGGCAAGGCTCAAGCACACCGCCTATATTGACCCCTGAAGATATATGACAGTTTTTTCCTATATTAGCGCAAGAGCCTATATTAGCCCAAGAGTCAATCATACTTCCATCATCTATGTATGCACCTATATTCACAAAACATGGCATTATGACAACATCCCTACCTATATATGCACCTTTACGAATATAAGAGCCAGGAACTATTCTAAAATTTTGCATCTCAAAGTCATTATCCTCCCATGCTAAATGAAACTTTGGAGGAATTTTGTCGTAATAATTCATATAGTTATTAACTATAATAGAATTATTTTGAAAGGCAAACATAAGCAATATAGCTTTCTTTACCCATTCATGAACCACCCAATCCCCTTTCGCATCCTGAGTGCAGACTCTAATTTTTCCCTTATCTATAAGGCTAATTACACATTGTATAGATTTTTTAGCTTTTTTTCTTGCTTCAGAATTCTGTGGCCATTTCTTGTAATGTTCCCACAAATATTCTATTTGTTTTTTATGATCTTCCATATGAAAAAAACTGTCGTAGCTTGCTTGTATTATATATGCTAGTTTTTCTTCAGTCTAGTTATATAAAGGATTAACCTGTAAGAAAAAGTTTTATATACTTGTTTTTTTAATTACAGTTGCATTATTACAATATCTGTAAGTTCTTTACATGACTCCTGATTACTTGTTAAGATATTGTAGAAAATATAGCTACTAAAACTAAACCGATAGATATGATGATTTCTGACTTTAAACAAAAACATAACTATAATGACCATACCCCTATAATACAACAATATTTAGATGTAAAAGAAAAACATCAGAATGAGTTATTATTATTTAGAATGGGTGATTTTTATGAATTATTCTTCGAAGATGCTAATATCGCAAGCTCAATATTAGGGATAGTACTTACAGCCAGAAATAGCAAAGAGAAAAAAACGCCAATGTGCGGCATACCTCACCATAGTTTGAATATGTATTTAAACAGGCTAATAGATGCTGGGCATAAAATAGCTATATGTGAACAAACCGAATCTCCTTTGGAGGCAAAGAATAGGGGCGGCAGCAAAGCTGTAATAAATAGAGAAGTTGTAAAAATATATACATCCGGAACTCTAATAGATGAAAATTTATTAGAAGTAAAAAAACCCAATTATTTAATGTCTATTATGGAGCATAAAAATGCATATTCAATTTGCTATATAGATGTAGGCACAGGAGATGTATATGTAAGCGCTGCTAAATCCATTAAAGATGAAATAGAAAAAGTAAAGCCTAAAGAAATTATTTTGCCAGATTCCCTAGCAGGGCATAAAGACCTGACAGAATATGTAAAAATTCTTAGCATTCAACCAGATGTATTCTTCTCTATAAATAAAACAACACGTATCATCATAGAATATTATAATATTTTAAATATAAGAAGCATAGGTGAAGTAACACAAGGGCAAATCTCAGCATTGGGGGCAGGGCTAGCATATATAGGAATTACCTATCTAGAAGTCAAGCTTTCTATGCCTAAGATAATAAGCGATCATAACATAATGTATATAGATGCCGCTACAAGAAATGGGTTAGAACTCTTTTATGGCTCAAATGGCGCAACCAAAACCAGCCTTTTAAATATTATAAATAACTGCAAAACAATTATGGGAGCAAGGATGCTGCATTACTACCTCAGTAACCCTAGCACTGATATAGACGTTATAAATAATAGATATCAACTTATTGAGTTTCTTTTAGAGAATGGTAGCTTGGTAGAAGAGTTAAGAAACATGCTAAAAGAAATGCCAAATTCAGATAGAGCCATTGTCAATACCTCAGGAAAAAATGGCAAGTTATCAGATTTACTTATAATAAAAAAATCTTTAGCTTTATGTTATAAAATTAAAGAAAAAATTCTCCTGCTAAATCAAAGCTCTTATCCAATTTTATTGGAAAATATAATGAGTAAACTACCCTCAGATATGGCATTATTTACAGAGCTAGAAAAAGCAATAGATGATGAATGCAGGCTAAACCAAGAATATCACCCTAAATTAGCAGAATTAAAATTCAATATAGATAATGCGCTCAGTGCTATAGAGCAACTAAAACAACAATATAGACAAGAAACAGGTATTGAAACTTTAAAAATATCAGAAAATAATGTGCTTGGTATATTCATTGAAGTAAGTAATAGGAATGCTGAAAAGGTAACAGCAGAAAAATTTATACATAGGCAAAGCACAGTTAATTCAGCAAGATTCTCTACTAATGAGCTATATGAAATAGAGGCCATAATTGTAAAAAACAAGGCTATATTAGCAGGGCTACAAAAAGAAATAATAGAAAATCTATGCAAAAAAACATTGGAATATTATGAGCAAATAAAAGATTTTTCAGAAGCTGTTGCAATATTAGATGTTATTACAACATTTGCATATAACGCCAATGCTTATAAATATATTCAGCCCATAATAACCAATGATAATGACTATGAAATAAAAGAGGGCAGGCATCCAGTAGTAGAAAAATGCATTGAGCATAACCATTTCATTGCTAATAATTGTAATTTAGATAAGGAAAAACTTTGGCTTATTACAGGCCCTAATATGGCAGGTAAAAGCACTTTCCTCAGGCAAAATGCACTTATAATAATACTCGCTCAGATAGGGAGTTATGTACCAGCTGAATACGCTAAGATAGGAATCGTAGATAAAATATTCAGCCGCATTGGCGCTGGAGATAACCTAGCGAAGGGGGAATCCACATTTATGTGTGAGATGATAGAAACCTCAAATATAATGAATATAGCTACTAACAGGTCTTTTGTGATATTAGACGAAGTAGGCAGAGGAACATCTACATATGACGGGATATCTATTGCCTATAGCTGCGTTGAATATCTACATAACAATATAGGAGCAAGAACATTATTTGCAACACATTATCAAGAGCTTAATATTCTTGAAGAAAAATTAGAAAAAGTAGCTAATTACTATATGGCTATAAAAGAAGAAAATGATGGAATTTTATTTATGCATAAAATCCTCAAAGGAAGCGCAGAGAAATCTTATGGTCTTTATGTTGCAGAAATAGCAGGAATGCCAAAGGCTGTTATAGCCAGGGCTAAAAATATTCTTAAGCAAATAGAAAATAAAAAAGATAAATTAAATGAGATCTCATCCCCAAAAGAGGAAGAAAAAATACAAAGCATAAATAAAAAAACTGAAGTGGAAAAGATGCTGCTTGACATCAATTTAGATAATACCACCCCTAAACAAGCAATGGAGCTGCTATATAAACTGAAAGAACATATATAGCTTTTACTTGCTTAAATTCTTTGTAACATTTTTATAATTACTTAAGGAAAAGTTATATTATTATTTAATATATTAAAGTTATTCAAAACTGCAATAGTTATAATATTAACTATCACAACAAGAAATAAAAATGACAAAGAAATTATTGATCGCAACAAGCATAATACTAGGGGCAAGCAGTATTGCAAATGCTGATTCTAAGATTAAAAGAGCAAATACATGGCCACCAATGGAAGCTGGTCGTTATTCTAATTATCCTGGCATATGTTACGTAGCGAATTATCCAGAGCAAACCCATGCTACTATTGAAGATGTATCTACTTATGTAGGCAGTGGTAGTTTTAAAAATAATGAAGCTAAAAATCTTTACCCTACAAGACATAATGAACAAGATTTATTTGTAGAAAATATAAAAATTAAAAATATTGCTTCTATAGAGAAACGATTTGCTAATACCACATTATCAAATGCAGAACTGCAAGATGGTAATATATATACACAAAATCTATATCTTCGTAATAATGTTACTATGAAGGGTATGAATTCTATCGCTACAGAATATATAAATACGGACCCTAATACTAAATTTATTCTAGAGAAAAATTCATCTTCAGATATTACAATCCATGGCTTGGATAGGCAAGAATATAATTTTGCAGCCAATATTGATTTGTCTGAAAATAGTGAAATAAAGCTATCTAACCAGAGTGGCCGATTATCTGCAAATAATGAGCATCATATATCATTTCATGGCCTTAATGAAAATAGACGATATTATTTTTGGAACAGAGGGTTCTTTATAAATGAAAATAATCAATACAAATGCTTAAGTATAGGCCTAGATACAGATAGATCTATGGTTAATAGAGCAAAAGATGCAATAGAGTTGAAAGTCAATATGGAGTTGCCGCAAGACTGGCATTATGAGAAAAAGACACATGCGTTAGAATATGGAAAGACATTTCAATGTGATGATTTTTTTACGCATGTTAAGAACAATAAAGTAGAAGGGCAAGAAGGTGAAGGTGAATATAAAATATTTACAGCAGTAAAAGATAATCAATATATAGAGCTTTCTAATTCCCGAATACTGGGAATAGGAAAAGAAGATAGAGAAAATAAAAGA
>JAUIKA010000038.1 GCA_030430995.1 Alphaproteobacteria bacterium | reverse complement strand
CTCAGTATGAAAGGGCAAATGAAAGCAAAAAACAACAGAATACTAAAAAGGCAGAATTTGACTATAGCCATGATAGTACTAAGGCAGAGAAAAATAACGAGAAGAAAACCGCCCCTAAATATGATTATCATAATGAGGAATTAGAAAGCCCGGATTTAAAGAATTTAGCAAGAGGTATATCAAGAAGCGCTCTAAATAAAGCTTTAAATAGCTTTGATGATGAAGATATAGAGAAGCCACAACCTCAGTATGAAAGGGCAAATGAAAGCAAAAAACAGCAGAAGTCATCTAGCTATAAAAGCATAAATACAACTGTTAGAAAGCAGGATACTAAAGAGACTAATGACGCAAATATTGGTACTGAAAGCATAACCAATAGCAGCTATGAGCAAATGAATACAAATATCAAGAAAAGCAAATCTGAGATAGCAGAAAAAATAATTTCATATGAATTAAGCCCAGAGCATAGCAATAAGAAGCTATATGAATATGAGAAATCTTTTGTAAAAGCTAAAACATCAGATGACTTACAAAAACTAGATAAAGATGTGAGCAGTAGTTTGCAAGCTGTAGAAAATGATCTACTAGATATAGATAATGTAAAGATTAATACTGGTAATACAGAGCATGATCAGAATAAAGATAACAATGTTACAGATTTAGATTCTTTGTTTAGTGAGAATGATAAAGAGAATATTAAAGATATAGGAATTAAGAAAGAACAAGATAATCTTTTAGATGTTAATAATATCCCTGAGGGGCTTTCTGGGTCTAAGCAAAAAGAGGCCAGTAATGACTTTACAGATCTAGATTCTTTATTCAGTGAAAATCACAATAAGAATAATATTAAAGATAGTAAGGCGCAAGCAGATAAAAGAACTGAACCAGTAGTAAATGACACTATATTCCAAGGAAGTGAGGTAGATTTTGATAAAATATTAAATGAATTCAGAGTAGAGTTGCAAGAAAAACAACGCAAAATACTGGGTATAGAAAAAGGAGAAGATATACATAAATCCATACAGGGTAAAACACTCACAGATGAGCAAAAAAAGGATATATCTGCTTTAGAAAGCAAAATATACAATCAAATTCATAAAAAATTTCAAGAAAACTATTCTCCTGTAGAGTGGCCGGAGCATAACAATGAGGGAAATAGAGTAATAAATGCAGGAGGGGTAGAAATAAAAGAAACTAAACTACAGAAAGATGGTATTACGCATAGAATATTAGATTTGCCAGAAAAGGTAAATGATGGCCCTTTGCATATGTCTTTTGCTGTGCAAGATAAAAATGGTAAAAACATTGAGCAGGATAATGCAGTATATCTTTCTGTGCATTATGACAAAGAAGGGAAATTAGTAGAGATGACCTCCCCCCACCCCGTTATGTTTAAAGGTAATGAAAAAGATAGCCCTGCTTATATAATTAAGGATGGAAAAGAATATACTCTTGGGGTGACAAAAGAAAAATATGAAGCACTCTCTAAGCAAATAGGCATCAATAAAGGAATTGGGCAGCAGCAAAGTATAAACCAAGCAATAGACCATATACATGATTCCACAGAATTGGAGCCTGAGACAAGAAGAAGATCTAACACTATAGATAATAGTGATATAAAAGGAGCGCAAGAAGAAAATAAAATAAGTCTTAGAGAAAAACAAAAAAAATATAATGAATTCATAAAGGATGCAATAGAAGAACCAAAATCTGAGATGGATAGATTCTTAGAAAAAAATAAAATAGACATTCCAAATATAAAATCTGACCCTAATATAGCATTGGATGACTTTTTCCCTGAAGCCCCTAATAAAAAAGACGAAGTAAAACATGATCCTGAAGATTTATTAGATCTGAAGCAGAGTCATGTAAATAATATGGATAAATTTTTAGAAGAGAATGACATTAAGATCAATAATCAGAAATCTAACCCCAATGTAGCATTGGATGATTTTTTCCCCGAAGCCCCTAATAAAGATGAAATAGAAAAAGAATCTTTATCTAGTAAAAGCAAAAAATATAAAGCAATGGCAAAAGCAGAAGGGAAGAAGTCTATTAATGGCTCTACCGCATCAAAAGGAACTAATAGTTTTTTAAAGGCGGTAACAAATTTCTTTAGAGGTAAACAAGAGAAGGAATTTACAATGGAGGATAATCATCAAAACACATACTCTATCGAAGATATTAGGCAAAACGGAGCAGAAGAGAAAACTGTTGAGAAAAAACAGATAGAGAATAAAAATCCTAAAGAAAATAATTCAAAAACAGATGAGGTATCTTTAAGAGATCATTTTAAAGATGAATTGCAGCATATGAAAGATACAACACCATTAGTTGAATTGGAAAAAATATTAAAAGATAGTAATAAAAATATGAATTCCAATATAAAGGTTAATGAGAATGAAAAACAGTTAGAGGGAGGAGCTAAAGAATACTCCAATAGCGTATTCACGGAGAATGATCAAAGCCTTAAGCAGAATCCAGAAATGCAAAAGATAGAAGAAATGCAAAAAAATATAGAAGAGGATCAGAAAAAGATAGACAAATCTATGGATAAGATATTAGATGATGGAAATAGTTTGACTGCAAAAGAGCAGCTTAAACAGGAAGAAGCTTTAGGTGATATAAAAAATGCAAAGAATGATAAAGAAAGGGATAAACTAGCCTCAGAATTTATAGAGCAATTTACAGTAGGTGAAGATAATAAACGAAAAGGAAATAAAGTACAGAAAAGCACAAGACAAAACAAGCAAGAGAAAATATTAGCAAAGCAGAAGAGACTAAATAACAATTTGAATAAATTAGAAGGTAGACAAAACAAACGCGGCTCAGGAGCATATCGCTGATTATAGCGCTCAAAGCCTTATTGCATAAGGCTTTGCTCATATAAAAATAAATATTCTATTATATAAAAATCACAGATAATAATTATAATAATCAAAAGTTATGATAAGTTAAAATTTAATATATAGCTTTATGGTATAATGTCCACAGAAATATGATAGATGTGGTATTATATGAAAATGCAAAAAATTAAAGATTATCTTTACATAAAGCCAATGTGGTTTTTAACCCTATGTACATTGGTTACTACATGTGTTTTGGCTTTCTATATTACTAGTGATAAAATGCCTGACCCTAGTGCTATAATAGGTATAGCGCTTTTAGATGGTGTTTTTGTGAGCGCTTTGACTATACCACTGATATATAAAACATTTGCAAGGCTAAAAAGAAATAAAAAGACAGGATATAAACTACAGAGAAATATTATTCTATTTTTTTCTTGTCTTTCTGCCTTGCCGCTTATTATCTCCACTGTATTTTTTATATATTTTTTCTATAAAGGGCTAGATACATGGTTTGATAGAAGGGTAACAAGGGCATTTGACCAAGCTTTTAATATAGCTAGTGTATATATAGAGGAAAATATATCAAATTTAAAAGAATCAGCATTTTATGTCTCTGAACAGATTAATAATATAAATACTCAGTCAGAGATGCAAATAATATTAGATGATATAATTAGCTCTAGGCATCTTACAGAAGCTATGGTGTTTAATATTGCAACAAAGGAGGTGGTGGCTCAGAGTGGCCTTAGTTTTTCTATTGTTTTTTCTACTATATCTAGCGGTGATGTAGAAATAGCAGATTTAAAAGGTTTTGTAGTAAAAAAAGATAAAAGCAGTATAAAGATACTAATGAAGCTTTTAAATAAGCCTAATGAATATTTGCTTATAGGGAAAGTATTGGATAAAACAATAGTAGAGTATTTATCTAATACTTCAAGTGCTAATTATATATATGATAAGCTAAGGAATAATATAAATAACTTGCATTTTAAATTTTCTTTATTATTCATATTAATAGCATTGACCCTAATTATTGTAAATATTAGCCTGGGGGATATGTTTTCTAGAACCATAGCGCTTAAATTAAACAAGTTGCTTCAAGGTACTTTTAAAGTATCAGAAGGAGATTTCAATACATATATAGATATACCGCAAGATGAAGCTGATGAGCTATATATTCTAGGGTTTAATTTTAATAAAATGGTAAGGAAGCTGCGTATGCAAAGTACAGAGTTAACAGTTGCTCAGAAGGCTATGCTTTGGTCAGATATCGCTAGGAGGGTAGCGCATGAAATTAAAAACCCTTTAACGCCTATACAGCTTTCATCTGAATTATTATTAAAAAAATTTAAAGATGAAGTGCAAGATAAAGAAAAATTTGCAAGCTACATAAATAATATACTGCGGAACTCAGCAGATATTAGTTCCATAGTAAATGAGTTTAGCAAATTTGCTAAACTACCTAATCCTAACTTTGTTTCTATAGATATAATATCTCTACTAAAAGAAATTATACATAGTAAAAGCTTTTTAAACCCAAAGGTAAAATATGAGATTTTTTCTAATAAAGATACGTTTTATTTCTCTTGTGACCCTAAGCAAATACATCAAGTAATCAACAATCTTATAAAGAACAGCGAAGAAGCAATAGATGTAGACACGTTGTCTCCTAAAATAATAACAACTATAAATATACAACCTAGGGATGTAAAAATTATGATAATGGATAATGGTGCAGGAATACAAGAAAACATTTTAAATAAGTTAACACAGCCATATATCACAACCAGAAAATATGGTATGGGGCTTGGGCTTGCAATAGTAAAGAAAATTATAGAAGAGCATCATGGGCATATTAAGGTATATAACCTCACAAAAGAAAAAGGAGCTTGCGTGGAAATTACTTTTGAGTATAATAAAAGCTAGTGTTTTATTGGAGTTTTATAAATGTTAAAAAATTTATCTTTTTGTGTTTGCATTACACCTAAAGTTGTACTAACATGTTAATGTAATTGAAATAAGAACAAAAAAAATTTTAAAAATTAGAGGTCATTATGTTACAAAATTTTGAAAAACTTCCTGATATATTAATAGTGGATGATGAGTTGGATATTAGAATATTGATGTCTGATATATTAAATGAACAAGGGTTTTTTACTAGGGTAGCAAAAGATAGTGTTGAAACTTTTGCTCATATAAAAGAATTTGTACCAAATATAATTGTATTAGATATATGGCTACAGGGAAGTGAATTAGATGGGCTTGGTATATTAGAAGCGATTAAATCCAGATATAGTAACATTCCTGTAATAGTTATTAGTGGGCATGGTAATATAGAAACTGCTACAACAGCTATCAAAATGGGGGCTTATGATTATATAGAAAAACCTTTTACTCAAGAAAAACTAGCTATAACAGTTAAAAGAGCTCATGAAAAAATAAGGCTTGCAGCTGAAAATCAGAACCTAAAAAGTAAAGTAATAAAAAACTCAGGGTTGTTAGGTAATTCTGTCGCTGTAAATAAGCTAAGAAGCGAAATAGAAAAAGCATCCTCAAATATGAGTAGAGTGGTATTAGAAGGGCCGAGAGGCTCTGGTAAAGAAATGGTAGCACGCTTAATACATGAAAAATCTAATAGAGCAAGTAAACCTCTTGTAGTATTCGGGACCTTAAATATAGAAAAAGATGCCATTAAGCAAAAGTTATTTGGTAATTCAGAAATTATGAAAAATGATTTATTCAATAAATCTATGTCCGTAATTGAATCATCCCATGGTGGCACTCTGTATATAGAAGAAATATCTAATTTAGATTTAGAGACGCAGGCAAAATTGCTAAATTTCCTATGTAATAATAAAAACTATGTAGATATAAGATTTATAGCAAGTACAACTAAAGATCTTAAAGAATTATCTCAAAAAGGAGTTTTCTTAGAAGACCTTTACTATAGGCTATGCGTTAATATAATCAAAGTTCCATCTTTATCTGATAGAAAAGAAGATATACCATTTTTAATAAATCACTTTGTAAATCATTTAGTTAAAAGTTTGAGGCTTGGAAATAAAATCTTTTCAGATGATGCTATGAATGCTTTGTTAAATTATTCTTGGCCTTCAAATGTAAAGCAGCTAAAAAATATAATAGAGTGGATATTAACTACAACACCTATAGACACGAGTGTAATTACATATGAAATGTTGCCAAAGGATATTACTAATTCTTCTAGTAATATTAAAGTTACAGATGTAGCTGTTAATGTTATGAATATGCCGCTTAGGGATGCTAGAGAAATGTTTGAAAAGCATTATTTATCTATGCAAATGGTGAAATATAGATATAATATCTCCAAAGCTTCTATAGCAATAGGCATGGAGCGCTCTGCCCTGCATAGAAAATTAAAATCTTTAAATATAAAGAAAGGACAAGAGCCTAAATCTCAAGAATCATATATGTTCCATTAATAGACAATTTGCATAGAGCTAAGCGGTTCTATGCAAGCTATTAGATTAGAACCACCTCCTCTATTTTACTTGTAGATATCCATATCAAATATAATCTAATTTTCACAGATTCAGGATATATATTTCTTATAGCCTGAGCATATTCTGATAGTTGTTGCAAATAGGCTTTAGAATCAGGCTTAGCATCTGTTTTATAGTCTATTATATCAATATGAGATTCAGATATAGCTATTAAATCTATTCTTCCAGCTAAATTATTGCTTATAGATATATTCATTTCAGTAATGAGATTGTATTTGCCAGATCTCCATTCTTTGAATTTTTCTAGCTGTAATATATCAAAAATTCTTTTTGCAGCAGAGGTTTTGTTTTTTACATCTGGTAGCAATAGCTCTATATCTTTAGGAGAATACTGAGATATATTACCTGAGGACACTATATGCTCCAATGCTGCATGCATGCTTACACCATATTTTATCCCATGCTGATTTTCAGTTGGATTATATATCAATTTTTCTGATGGCAAGGTTTTGCAATAAGCTTTATGTTGAGGAATTTCTAATATGGTTTGATAATTTGGTAAGGCGTTAGATGTTTGGAAGTTTTTCTGATATTTTTCTATATTATTATTAGATAAAAATTCTGTAATTATACTACACCAAGAATCTGTTCTACTTTTTCTGTCACCAAATATTAATAAATAATCTTGAGCTCTTGTTAAAGCTACATATAGTAGCCTTATATATTCCATATATTCTGAATATGCATTAAGGTTATTTTGATTATTTTTTTTCTCTATTAGATTTATATCTTTACAAGATAATAAAGCTATAGAAGATAGCCAAAATATATTGCCTAAAGATTTATTATACAGCTCTGTGTCAGCAATTATAACTATTGGTGCTTGCAGCCCTTTACTTGCATGTATAGTCATCCATGTTACTGATTCTTCTGTATAACTTTTAATATTTACTTCATCAGAGTCTACTAACATCCAATCAATAAAATTTTGCATATTGGGAATATTATTTTTAGAGAATTCTAATACAAGCTCAGTAAATTTTTCAGCAGCAGGGCCAAGATAAGAGCGCATACCGTATATATCTAATATTGTTTGATAAAAATCCACTAAATTAGCATAAGAATATAGCTCCTGTATGCCTAGTAAGTGATTATATATTTCTTGGTATATATCAGCATTTTTAAGATATTGCCATATGCTAGATTCTCTTTTTTTGCATATATTATATAGTTGAGATTCTGTTATATTGATTAAGGGGGATTTAAGTAGCTCTGCTAAATTAAGGTCATCCTCAGGGTTAATGATAAATTTTCCTAAAGATATTAAATCAGCTATAGGTAGTATTTCTTTTGCAGATGCTTTTTCGCTTCCTTTTATAGCTATATCTATATTTGATAAAGCCGTTTCTATATCTGATGATATTTCTCCTCTTTTCTGTACTAATATTAATATATCAGAAGGTTTAACTATTGCCTGGGTAGACTCCAGAACTATTTTGCTATCTAATATTTCTTTTATTTTTTTTGCTATTGATACAGATAAAACATTCAATTTTTTTTCTTGATTCTCTATAGGTTGTGGCCAAAAGTCTTTTTCTTTATTACTAGGCTCAAAATCTATGGGTATAAACTCTACATATCCAGAGTGGTTTTTTCTATTAGCTTGAAGTGTTTGGAATTGTTGCGCAAAACTATGCTGAGTGAATATCTTACTAAATAAATCATTGATGAATGATACTATATTATAGGCAGATCTATAAGATATATTTAAATTAAGAATTTTGAATTCAGAGTTAATATTACTAAATACAGAAGATAAAAATTTCTGCATCTTATAATACCCATTAAGGTCTGCTCCCTGAAATTTATATATAGATTGCTTATCATCTCCTACAACAAATATTGTTTTATTGCTCTGCTTGCTTGCATATGTGTCTTCCACTATAGCATTAATTATTTCCCATTGCTGTGAGTTGGTATCCTGCGCTTCATCTAGTAACAAATGGTCTATACCTCCGTCTAATTTATATAATACCCATTCTTTCATATGGCTTGTTGTAAGAAGTTTGGTAGCTTGCGCAAGTAAATCTGCAAAATCCAGGTCTCCTTTTTTATAATATTCAAATTTACTAATTATTTCTTTAGACAAAGAAAAAAGCGCTTCTGAGCCCTGTATAACTTTTTCTTTTATTTGTTCTATGCATGCGGATAGAACCTTGCTTTGTAAATTATTCAATTCTAAATATAAATCTGGATATAACTGAGCTTCTGATTTTGAAATGATATTTTTTCTCTTTGTCATTTTTTGGGTAAGTAATATTTCAACAATTCCATTAAAATCTTTAGAGACAATAGTTTTATATATATGTTTTGCAGAGTTACGTTTTTCTATGGTTTTTAGAGAATCTATAGAAATAGATCTCCAAAACTCACTTTGCCAATTTTCATTATAGCTTAAAAAAACAGATAAATATTTTTTATAGTTTTCTGCTGATATAAATTTTTCTATTAATGCATCAAGCTCTTTACTATATGTAATTATTTCTTTTATAAGCTCATGTAATTTCATATCTTGCCAATTTGCAGCAAAATATTTTAAATATTCTGAATCCGATATTGCAATGTCATTAATAATTTTATTAATGATGAAATTGATATTCGATAGAATATTAAACTCTGTTTTTTTTAGCTGT
>JAUIKA010000037.1 GCA_030430995.1 Alphaproteobacteria bacterium | reverse complement strand
CGATACTAATTATATCTACAGAAAAGGGAATATTCAAACTGAATTTAATAAATAGATTATAAGAAGTGGGCCCAGCTGGATTCGAACCAGCGACAACACCGTTATGAGCGGTGGGCTCTAACCGCTGAACTATAGGCCCTTATACATGGCTTATAATACACCATATCTTACATAAGATAAAGCATTGTTTTTACTAAAACACAAAATTAATTGGAAAAACTAAAATAGTCCACCTGAGCAATATAACTATTACTTAATATATAGCAGGGCTCATACACAATTGTAACTCAGTTATATTATCAAGCATCACACCCCCACAGACAAACAGCGTAAGATATTGATAATAAGAGGCTTTACGCCACCATTCTATACTATGTCTATTGACTGCATAATGTCAATATATTGCGCTGATAAGCTATAATAACATTACCTATTATGCTTTTAATATGATTTCAAAAACCCCAAGACATCCATATTCAGAAGAATGTATTATGATGTTTTGGGGCTTTTTACTTATATAGCAATTAAGCTGCCAAAAACGGTAATAAATCACCACATAATGATACTAATACGCTTTTTACCGCCGCTTCTTCTACCACCTCCCCTGCTACTTCACCTACCTGTTCTCCCGCATCTTCTGCAACACTCACTATGTCTTTAAAACCACTATTATGAGTAGCAGCCCATTTAATATATGCTTCATCTGACTTTGGTGGAAATGCAAATACAGAACTGACATGAGCCGGCATAACTGCAACTTCTTCTGCAGCCTCTGAAGTAAGATTTTGCGTTAGCCAGTTATTTATAAGGCCAGATACTACACTCACTGCAGGAGCATATAATAAATAAATAGTTTGTAATATAGGAGCAGTTATCATTCCAGATATATTATCTGACATCTGCGTCATTTGCTCGTACATAGAAGCACCAGAAAACCAAGGAGTACGAGAATATTCGTAAATACCTCCTATATCAGAAGCCACTTGAGCTTGTAAAACTTCAAGAACATAGCCTATAGTATCAAGAATAGTAGCTTTATATTCTGCAGGCACATCCTCTTTAATTGAAAGGCATGAAATGAATTGTTCAACAATAGCAGCCTGGTTTAAGGCTTCTGGCAAACTAATTAATGTTTTATGCAAGCTTTCACAATCACCATTAATCCTACCCATTTCTGCAAGAGCTTCAATAGAACTTACACCACTAAGATGACCAAAGAAACCAGCAACACCTTTATCAGCAATAACCGCATGGTCAATTTTTAAATTATCTTGTATATGCTGATTAACTGGGTCATGTATTATTTTCATAAATATTGCTCCCACTCCTACGTTCCCTGAACCAGGAATCATAAATTTAGCAGCATTGGAATTTTGAAAAATTGGAAGTAATTTTTCACTATATAAAACGCTTTCTTGCTCAGCACTTAATTTCATTGTTTTTTTAAAAAACTCTTGCATATTCAGAGCAATAGTTTGGGGTGAAAAAGTTGTAGGCATATCAAAAATATATTAAGGTTAATATACTTACATTAACCTTAATATTAATGCCATGCAACTATTATTTTTTATAAACCACATCAACTCATTAGTACGGGTTAAAATACATAGCAAAGCAAACCCAAAAATAATGCACAAATAGACACTGATACACTAAAGCCGATGTTATAAACCCCCTATCTTACCCTATTTAAATATATATAATTCTGAGCTATTAACAAAATAATATGGATCATAAGCTGAATATATCAAAGGCGTTGCCTTAAACTTATAAGAACCTATAACACCGCCATTTAAAACATTCATTCTGAACATATTACCAGATAGTCTATCCGTTAAATTAAGCTGATTGCACACTATAATAGGTTCAAGAAAATCTGCCTGAAATAACTTTAAAGGCAACTGAGTAGCCCATACTACCTCACCTTTTGTTTTACTAATACCAGCAACCTGCCCAGAAGAAGTAGCAACAATTATTATAGGCCCATATTCTTTAAACACTTCAAGATTAGGTATCTTCTTCTTCCATATAATAGCTCCATTATCTAAATTAATTTTTACTACCATATAATTATTTAAAAAATACCCATTATTCTTTTCTATGATAGGAGGCTGAATAATATTCATTGGGTAAATATCTTGCATAACATACTCCTGACTAAGCTTAGCAGACCAAGATTTTTTGCCAGATATTTTATTAAGTGAATGTATATTACCATCTACTGTAGACATTATAATGTTGTCTTTATATACAGCAGGGCTATAACTAGATTGCATAATAACAGAATCTGAACTATTGCTTATCTCCCATATTATTTTGCCAGAAGCATAGTCAATAGCGATAAAATCACCTGAAGCCATTTGAATATAAATCACATCACCATCCACATATGGCTTATTAAACACAAAATTACTGAAAGCTTTATACCATATTTGCTGACCGTCCCTAGCATCTATAACTGCAACTTGGTTTTGACCATCAGTAATAAATAAACGCCCACTATTTACTTGCATGCTAGAATTTGATGTTATCTTTATAGATAAAGGCATTTGCCATATAATCTGTTTTTTCTGAATGTCATAGCAAAACAGGCCACCTTTTTTAGTTAAACCATATAAAATATCATCTGATATTACAACATTTACAAATCTGACACCTAATTTTCTTATTTCTGGCTTATTATTAACATTAGCCCAAGCGCACTCATTTAAATTAACCGCATTAACATACCCTTTTAAATAATCCGGATCTTCTACTTTAATTTGGCTAACAAACCATGCTTTTTGTCCTGAGCAACTAGTTAGAAATATTATTCCTAATATTAATGTTGTTATGTATCTCATCTTGTACCGCTTTAATTAAATCTTGTTCTATGCTAGATATTGTATTGTCATTGGATAATTTATGCAATAACGCTTTAGCTTCATTATACTTTTTACCCTCTAAAAAACTTAATGCAGTAAGAATTTTAGCATAATTGGTATCCCCACCATCTTTTTGCACAGAATTATTAGAAAATTGACATATTGCTACATAGTCATTTAGCAAAGGAAGTTTACTATTATATAAACCTTTCAATACAGAGGTATCTAGATATATATTATATATATTCAATTTTGCTAAATTGCTTATTACACCATCTGTTTGTGATAATTCATATAATTGTTTTTTATCTTTTTGTTCTATAGCTATTATTAGCTTCTCTGTATTGTTATATCTATTTTTATGAATTTTGGCATTATATATATTACATACCACCATAATAGCAATAGCCACAACAAGAGCTAAAACAACATATGGAAGGCTCTTTTTAAAAAATAAAACTCTACTTTGATAGAGCATATCTTCTTTTGTTTCTAGGATTAAATTATCATTCATTCTCGCAACTAAATTCTTTGTATAAATCTTTATGTTTTAACAGTGAAGATTGTGTCTTATAACCTTTATGGTCTTCAAATTTTTTCAGCATAGAGCATGCCTGGCTATTCCTACCTAATTTTCTTAAGCAGATTGCCATTCTTATGATGCTATCTGAAGATTTTTGCCCCTCAGGAAGCACTTTATAACTATCTATATATTTTTTAAGAGCATTTTCATAAAGCCCCTGTTTAAAAAGCAATTCACCCCATAAAAACATCACCTTAGCATTAAAATTTGGACTCCCATCTTCATTTGCAAGGACCTGAAGCAACTGCTCTGCGCAGTTAAACCTCCCCTCTCTAAAAGCCTCCAATGCTTTGCTATAAACATCTTCTTCCTTATGCATGCTGCCTGAACCCGCTGTTGCATCACCTCTAATAGCTTCTATTTCTTGCTCTAAAGCATCTATCTTAACCTTTTGGTCAGAAACAGTTTTCTCTATATTTTCTAATTTATCATATAGCCCCTGTAAACTCCTTTCATATTCCAGCATCCTTTCATACTCATTTGTATTAGATGCACTATCTATAGAAACTATACCATCTATGGAGCTTTGATTATCTGCAAAACATATATGCGATAAAAAAAGAATAGTTACAATACAGAGTTTCTTCATATATTTTTTTTAAAATCAGAACATATTTTATTATAAGAAAGTTTCTATGTATATAGCAATGGAAGTATAAAATACTTATTCATAGATATATTGCAAAAACGAATGTCTTATGCAATATATCTATTTACCGCTCACCTCATCTAGCTTCTTTATTAAATCTTTAGGGGAATATGGCTTTTTTATAATATCTATATCTACATCTATGTTAACTATGCTATTGCCAGTTTGAGCTATAACCTTTATTTTGTCTAACATACCTTCTTTTTTTAATGTTTTTATAATATCCTGCCCACTCATACCAGGCATATTTAAATCCAGTAATAAAATATCTATTTCTTCTTCTCCTGACATTATTCTCTTTAAAGCTACCGTACTGTCACTCTCAACAGTAAATAAATATGCAGAATTAGACATAATAAGAGCAGTAGCTTTTAATAGAATCTCTTCATCATCTACCATTAACACTTTAGTTTTTTTCATAGTCAAATTACTTTATGGGTAATGCGATGAATAAACTATGGCTCTCTTTACTTGCCAACACTGTAATATTATCTTTACCAATTTTTTTTGCTTTATTATATTCTGCTATCAACTCATCTATGTTTTTTATCTGCGTCATATTAATTTCCTGAATAACATCCCCTTTGCTTATTTTATTCTTCCACGGAGAGTTATAAGCAACTCTAACAACAACAACGCCAGAAACATTATCTTTTATAGCAAATATTTTTTTTATGTCATCAGAGATATTATGAAGCTCCACACCCTGCACTTCTGTCATCTTTTTTCTAGATACAGTATAATTAGGCATCTTTTCTGTATATATAGTAAATTCTTGCTCCTTATTATTCCTTATAACTTTCACTATGGATTTACTTCCTATAGCAGTTTTCATTAAAGCTCTTCTTAAATCATCTGAGCTATTTATACTCTCATTGTTAAATGAGATAATAATATCTTTGGCCTTAATACCAGCCTTATAAGCTGCGCCACCTTGGTCTACGGATACAACCAAAACCCCTGATTGATTTTTTATATCCAAACCAGCGGCTATAGTTGGCGTAATATCCTGCGGAATTAAATTTAAATGGCTTCTTCTTACTTCTCCATATCGTTTCAGTTGCTCCGCTACCAAAATAGCAGTACCAGAAGGGATTGCAAATGCGGCTCCATTACTATGCCCAGAATTTGAATATATGGCAGTATTAATACCTATTATTTCACCTTTCATATTGAATAATGGCCCCCCAGAAAACCCTTGGCTCATTCTAGCATCTGTTTGTATAAAGTCTTTAATTGTATTATTAAAACCATTGCTTCCTATATTCCTATTTTTATAAGATATAATACCAGAAGTAACTGTGCTACCAAAACCGAAAGCATTCCCTATAGCAACAACATTGTCACCTATACGAAACTTAGAAGAATCATCCATTTTAGCAAAAACCATTTCTTTATATGGCTTGATTTTTATCAGAGCAAGGTCTGAGCTTGCATCAAACCCTATTATTTTCGCTGCAAACTCTTTATTTAAATTATTTTTTACCATAACTTCATTAGCCTCAGCTATAACATGGTAATTAGTAAGAATATGCCCATCCTTATCTATTATAACGCCAGAACCCAAAGATGTAGCTTCTGGGTTACTATAGTTATATTCACTAGTAATCGGCAAATTAAACTCATCTGAATTGCCATCTCCTTCACCCACTGAGCCTTCTTGAACACTAAGCTTACTATTGCTATATATATTAACAACGGTAGGTAAAAGCTCTTCAGCTAAATCTGGGATGTTTTTTGCTAATATATTAACATTAAGAAATAATCCTATTAAAACTAAGTTTAATAAAAGTCTATTTTGCATATTTACTGACTTCAAGTTTTGTTACAGAACATCATAGCATAACGCCTCTTTCTAATGAAGAATTTTTCTTACATACTACAGTTTTAATATAACAATAATATATATATTTATATCTCTTCTTAAAAAGATATATCAGAATTATACCCAGAAATTCTATTATATAATTGCTTAATATATTTCCAAGAATCCATATTACTTAAACCTCAGTCAAGAATATATCTTAAGTCAATATAAAATAGTTATGAACTGACAAAAGGAGTTATATAACCATATGTACACTTGAATACCAATTTTTTAATTAACATCTAGCACCAACTATAAGATACAATAAGCCCATACCATTATTTTCACATCTACATCTTTATAATTCTCTAGATTAGCCTTTAGACAAACTAGCTTCATGATAATTACTGCTTTCTAATTTTTCGTAATAATTCCTTGCAAACATAAAGCAAACCAAAACTGGCACTATTATGATTAATATCCCTATATTCCCTATAGCTTCTGTAATCATCACCAAACCAAAAGATGTTATAAGATATATAAATAACCTGGATATAGAATACACTAAACTAACCAATGTATAACGTTTAAGCACAGGGAAATACTTATATACTATAGGCAATGCAGGAAACATAGTAGGCCCTATTACTATAATAGCTATTTGAAATAGAAATATATGCATAGAATTTTTAAAACCACAAATTATGAATGGTAAAAATATAGCATATATACAAAAAGCTACCGCTCTATATTTTAAAATTTGCAGTGGGTTAATTCTTCTGCTCAGGATTGTTAATACAATAGCATTAATAAGAGCAACTACAGAAACCATAAAGTTATGAGTTACTATATAATGGGCAGACATACCAAAACCTTTTAATATGCCTGTTGAATATATATATGTAATATAAAACCATACAGGCCATGTGGACGTTAATGCAAAGCAGGCCATAACGTTTTTATAATTAATTTTTTCTTTAAATACAGGATTCTCATTTACTATATCTTTAACCTTTAGCATATCCTGTGGTTTAATATCTGCTTTCTCTATACATTTATTAAGAGCGCGTTTTGCATCTATAAAATCTGGCGTTTCTCTTAGCCTATTTCTTGCAACGCTGCCGACCATTGCTATCATAGCACCTGCAAGAAAAGCGTATCTCCAATTAAAACCATAAGAAGTTGCAAGGGTTGCAACGCCAAGTGCACATGTGCTGCCTATGCTTATAGAGATACTCAGAGAAGCTACTGATGGATATTTATATGGATGCGGAATAGTTTCAGTAAGATACACCGCAGCCCCTATCATCTCACCCATAGAAGATAGCCCTTGGAATATTCTGCAAAAAGTAATCAACACGCTAGCTGTAATACCAATTTCTGCATATGTTGGCATCACAGCTATAACTATACAGGAAAAAGCCATTAAAATAGTAGTGATTATAACACAAGCTTTCCTACCTATATTATCCCCTATCCATCCAAATAACACAGCACCAAAAGGCCTGAGTAAATATGTAGAACAAAATCCAAATGCTGCTAGCAATTTATCTGTATATGGGCCTGCCTTCGGAAAAAATAACTCATTAAGTAATACTGCCATATGGATATATAACATTAAATCAAAATATTCTAGGAATGTTCCTATACATAGAATGCTAGTTGCCTCTTTATGTGATTCTGTGAATATGGTAGATTCATTTTTATAACTCATCATGCTAACTTGTTAAAAAAGAAGGTATTTATACCATAATATCTTTTTGAAACAAGAGTTAATTCTTAATTTAGCTACCTATCTTTATGCATTTTCACCCAGGTAATATGAAAAGGTAATATGAAAATATAATAAGATATAGACTTATCAATGTAAAATGACTATGAATCTGGCCTAAAAAATACACCGAATGATGACATCACTATATGCATATTTGAAAACCAATTTTTCAGTCAACATCTAGCGCCTGCTAATTTATATTGGCCATGCTATGGTATATCTAAAAGTTATTGGTTCAGCCTATAGACCTACCAGATTTCTTCAAAGCTTCATGCTTCTTTTCTAGGTTTTTTATCATCTCCTGCGAATAAAAAGACCTAGTTCTGTTACTTGTATATTTCAATGCTGCCTTTAGCCCTCTGAATAATACATTATGTATAAAATTATTTAGCCTTGTCTCCCCGGCTATTCTATGTGGGTTTGCAACTTTATATACCTCATATATCATAAATCTTTTCATCACGGCTTTGATATTAGCCTTTGCTCTCTTATCTAAATATTCATATTTTGTATCTTTAATATTCTTCTCTTTGGAGCTTATGCCCATTTGTTGCATTATATATGAGCTAACTACCCTTATTCTGTCTTTAATTTCTTCTTCTCCTTTTACCTCATTTTTCGTCTTCTTAGAAAATTCTTCTATGAGCAAAATAAGCTTTGCCTGCACCTCTGCAACATCATTAGAATTCTCAATTAATTTGATGATCTGTTCTACATTCTCAGGATTTTCTATTAAGGATATAACCTCCTCCATTTCAGGAGATTCCTTCTTCATTTCAGCTATTTCATCTTCTATATTACTATTCCACTCTTCTTCTACCTCTTCTTCCATAAGCTATATAAGAAATTGGAATTTTCCTAAGGTTTCAAATAGCTCTTTTAAGAGCCTAATAAGAACCAATCTATTTTTTGCAACATTCTTATTTTCATCTTTTATCATAACCTCTAGCAACATATTTTCTATATCTTTGCCAATAGCGCTCAATACTTCTAGAACATCTTGATATTTTGAATTTTCTATAAGGCTTTTTATTTTTTTGCAACAGTTAAGATATTCTTGATAGACCCTATTCTCACTCTCTTTAGTGAATAGCTCTGTATTAATCTCTGCTTTAATATCATCATCACCATATAAATTATATAGCCTTTTGTATATAGATATTACATGTTCTAAATAATTAGAGTTTGCTATTGCAGTTAGCTTGTTTTGGGTTTGCAATATATTCTCATTTGCAAATGCATCTACTATTAGCTTATCATAGCTTCCATATAAGTAATATCTATATCTATCCTGTATGAATTTACATATATATTTTGTATTACCCGGCAAATTAAATAAAGATGCAGATGCCGTTACTAATGTAGAGATAGAGTAGCCTAACCTCTCTTCTAATACTATCTTTATAATATCTATAGCCGCCCTTCTAAGCGCGAATGGATCTTTACTACTAGTTGCTACCTCACCTGCTATAAATAGACCTG
>JAUIKA010000036.1 GCA_030430995.1 Alphaproteobacteria bacterium | reverse complement strand
ATTTTTACACTCCTAAATTAACTTGACGGTTCCAAGCCATATAATATCAGTAACCAAGTAAATGAACCGACACCAATTTTATTTAACAAACTATCTACTAAATATTTTAATTGCCATGGAAACAAAGCCGCAAACATTAAACCCAGAACTATAAGCGCAATACTTGTCATAAAACGTAATCTCATTATTTTATCCAATGCAAAAATCAGAGATAGAAGCCTGATAATAATGCTAGTAGGTCGTTTGATCATAGTTAGGCATTCTAAGAGCCTTGATCAGACTCCATTTTTTTTCTTAAGCTAAGAGGACGCATATCAGTCCATACCTCATTGATATATTCAAGGCACTCCTCCTTCGTACGTTCATCTCCTATAGCTTGCCATCCAGGGGCCATATCTTTATAGCTAGGCCAGATAGAGAATTGCTCTTCTTCATTTTTTACAACAAAGTATTTTTCTACAAATTCTTCCTGACTTTGACTTGTATTGCCCTCAATTTTAGTATCCATAATTTCAGTACCTCCAATTAATATTAGTGTATAATTATCAGTATAAATATCAATTTATTATATTACAAGTACTTTTACTATCATGGCATAGTAAGCGATTACAAGTAAAATATTTCTTTATCAAAAAATAGAATAGATAGCAAAATGGAGTATCTATAAGAGCCGCTACAGTTTTGAATATAATACTACTATACATCACATTTAAAAATTGCTCCCATGGTAATATATTATAAAAACATAATATAGTGAGCACAGATATAGTATCTGCTATCTGAGCAATAATAGTGCTTACGTTATTCCGGAGCCACAAATGTTTGTTTCTTGTGAGAGTCTTAAGAAAGCTATAAATTGCTATATCGCAAGATTGAGCTATCCAATTAGCTATAATAGAAGCCACTGTGCCTATTCCGTATATATTAAACACATGGGAGAATTCTTTATTAGTCACTGGAGACCAAGATGTGGCATTTACATTAATAGCGATGTATATGAGCGCTATTATCACTAAACTTGTAATCGCTGTAACCCTAACTATATAGCTCGCAAGTCTACTACCAAAAAACTCTGTTATAAGGTCTGAAATTAAGAAAGTTATCGGATAAAGCAATATACCGACTGAAATCTCTATTACGCCGTATAACGGAAGCGTTATTGCAATAAATTTTTGAAATATAAGATTCCCAGTAACTACCACTGTACAAAATATACATCCTAGGAATAAGTATATTTTTAATTTGTCTTGCTCCATAAATCATCAATTTTTGCTGCAAGGTAGAAATCACTTTCTGATAATCCATTTATCTTATGAGTCCATATTTCTACCACACACTCACCCCACTGTACTAATATAGAAGGATGATACCTTTCTTCTTCTGCTGCTAAATCTCCAATTTTATTTGCAAAACTCAAAGAGTGTATGAAATCAGCGAATGTAAATTTCTTCTCTATATGGTTTTTTGTATTAAAACTCCAATCTTTGTGTAATTTTTCTAATAAAATCTGAGCCTCTCTATCTTGCAAAACAGGAGTGCCTACACTGCATGCTATACATTTTTTGTCCTTTACATCCATGTTAAAAATTATAAATAATAATTAAGTCTAGCAAAATTATTCTTGATAGTCACATAATAAAACATTTGTTTTAGTATCTAAAATATAATAGTATTAAAACTATATATTATTAATGGTAATTTAGATATGGATGATCTAGTAAAACGACTCTCAGAAGGTAGTCATGATGTTGAATTTGAATCTAGAACAAAAAGCTTAGAAGAGATAAAATCCCGTATTGATGATGGGTTTGTATTTATTACATTTACTAAAACTAGAGGAGGGACTGAATTGGGAATTAATATAGAAAAGGATTTGATAGATATCTCAAAAGCAGATTTTAATAGCGGTAAGGGAAAAATAAAAATTGCAGGTACATGTGAGCTGAATTACAACAAAGTCAGATGTGTGGCAGATATAGACCTGTCATCTAAAAAAGGAAAAGGACATTTGGTTGTTTTAAATCAGTAATTTAAATCTATAAATAGTACATATAAAACAAGCAACTATGCTCTATATTGGAATATGATTGTAAAAAAGCCTGTTATAGGATTGTCAGGTAGATGCGGTCCTCACACAACTTTAGATATTGAAAAAAATTTTTAGAAGCAAGTAGAAATTTCTACCCCTTATCTGACCAAGGCTATTGCCCCATGATATTTCTTTACGCTACACAGCTAAAGGATAGATATATATCTGATATACAGCATAATAATGCTCTTAAAATAGAGTTAGAAGAGAAATTAGAAAATCTTGTAGTAATAGGAGCGAATATAATATTAGTTTCATGCCAAACTGCCCATAGATTTTTTGATTCTTGCAAGAACAAATTTTCTAATACTATTTTTATTAAATGTAAGATTAAATGCCAGCTACTACAACTAAGTTTTATGAAAAAAATTACAACAACATGGTATTGATATAGTAATACCTGATAATGATATTCAAAAAGATATCATGGAAGCTATTTATGGATTAAAAGCATATGATATTAATTTTCATAACCCCTACAAAAAAATTTGTAACACCGTAGGAATGCACCAATATCAACAACATTTACAATCCCCTGAAAGCTTTAAATGTCCTTTATTCCTGATACAAAAAGCCATAAGTTATTTTAGTGATTGCGGTATAGATGGCATAATTTTTGCATGCACAGAACTACCCTTATTGCTCCCTTATCTAAAAAAAGATGAAAATATTGTATATATAGATCCAAATTATATTTGTGCTAAAGCAATAATAAATAAGGCACAAATATTAGAGCATACAAGATAAGATCTGGGGGTGTTAAGTAAACTACATCCACTAAATATACCAAAGAAGGTTTGCGAGTTTTAGTTGATAAAAACAAAGGTTGCTCCTAAAACAAGGAAAAATAATTTGTAGTAACCAGCTTGGACTAGATGCAATTAAGGATATCAAAGCCAAACTTATTAAAGACCTTTTGCACATAAAACAACTGTTAATCATAAAAGAAAAATACTTTAATGAACACCGTAGACAAAATGATGTTTTCCGATAGTTATAAAATTATCAGTATCAATAATAATCTTTCCAATATTCAATATTTAAATAAATTCAGAGAGCCAAATAATATCTCGGAGATATAAAATAAAAACCCACTATATATAGTTTTTTCTACCATCTATGACTTGCTATAGCATCCAAATTTTTGTTTAATTTGAGCTATATAGACTTCAACAGTACGACAAAATATACCAAGAATGGCTCCTATTTCTTTCATTTGTTTACCTCTCACTATTAACGACAAACATTCTTGTTTACTTGTAGTATATTTTGGCTTCCTCTCTTTTGCCTAAATACAATAGTATATTCCCTGTTTGATAGTAAAGTTTGGAAAGTGTATTAATGTCTTCGCCCTGCATAGTTATTTATATTTATAATAATATACTTAAAGCTAATTAATATCAGTATCATATTAATTTATATAATATTTTTATAGATGACCGATTTTTAATTTGAACATAATAGGTACTCATTATAATATTGCTATATATTTTTAATTATATCTATGAATAAAAAAGAATTTATAAATTTTGCATCTAAAGAAAATAATATTACGAAAATAGAAGCTAATAATATTGTGAATAGTTTTTGTTCTAGTATTATGTATACGTTATCTAGCGAAAAAGAGGCATATTTAACAGATGTTTTGGAAAATTCAAAGTAAGCGGCGTAACAGATAGACAGGGCAAAAATCCAAGAACTGACGCTGCGATGAACATAGCGGCATATAAATTGCCAAATTTTAAATTCGGGAAGAATATGAAAGATGCATGTAATAAATTTTACACATAACTATAGACTGTAGCATGAGAGTTTTTATACATAAATTTTCTAAATTATCTAATTGGCCACCAGCATTACCTATTACTTTTGTTTTTAATTTATCTTTACAAAATATGTATTGCAGCAAGCCTCTTTAACTACACATAATCTATTATAATTTTATACAAATGAAACTTTTGGATATAGAGCTATTTACAGCCTCAATTAAAAATTTGCCCGTTGAAAAAAACGTTATGGTTTCATCACTTTCTAATGAAGAAAAATTAAAGATGGATTCCTATTATCATTACAATGATAAAATACGGTTTCTTTTATCTAGGTACATGTTAAAACAACAATTATCCAAATATTTAAATATTGATATAGAGGCAATATTGCTTAAATACTCGGTGCATGGAAAACCATATTTTAAAAACAAACATGGAGTAGAATTTAATATATCTCATTCTGAAAATATTGTCATAGTAGCATTTTACGGAGATAACATAGGAATAGATGTGCAACACCACCATCCAATAGAAGAAGATTTTATAAATGAGTCATTTTTAACAAAAAATGAAATTTCATATTTAAATAGCTTGGAAGATAATGACAAAACTTTAGAGTTTTATAGAATTTGGACAATCAAAGAAGCCTATATAAAGGCTATCGGTATCGGTATGTATATGGATTTAAAATCTATAGACATTACAAACCCTGAGCCTTTAAAATATAATGGAAAAAAATACATTATTGCTCTCACCAACATCAATCCTTCATATAGTTGTGCGGTATGTTATCCTGGTAGCAAAATGAAGAAGGCTGACATCATACATAAAAATTATTATCTACAAAGTTTATAACACCATAATTTCTCTATAGCAAAAAGACTATAGTGATTAAAATTTATCGTCAACCCAAATTTTCTGTTAAAAAGTTAAAGGATAGCTCTTACCAAAACTAATAGCGCTAGATGATTAAAATATAATTATTAAGACATCTGCATAATAAAAAAGCAAAAGATGATAGAATAGAACAAATAAAAAAAGAGTTAGAAATATCATTTTTTAGCAATGGAAGCAAAGAGGAGATAGGAGAAGAATAATTTGGTAGCAACTATGTCTCTAATTAATTAGAAAAATATAGAGAAAAAGTTGGAATTAGGTAGGTCTGGTTTTGGCCCAAGCGGATATCAGGCAATCAAAATGCTAAAAGCGCTAATATTATGTCAGCGACATAGTTTAAGCGATTAAGAATTAGAATAGACTTCATACATATAACAGGATTTGAGACTAAAATACCTGACAGTACAACTTTATGTAGATTTAGTAATTTATGTACAAAGCTAGGACTGTGGGATGAGATTTTATCAGAGATAAATAATAGCTTAGAATCTAAGTGTCTAAAGGTCAAGGAGTCATCAGGTGCAGTAATGAATGCTACTATAATAGTGTCATCTTCACGTCCTAGAAAATATATAGAAAAGGATAAAGGCGAAATAAAGGAAAAATTTTCATCAGATTCAGACGCAAGATGGATTAAGAAATATAAAGTTGAGCAATGTTTTGGAACTCTCAAAAGAAGATTTCAATTTAGACAAACTTCTTATTTTTCAACAGCTAAATGCCAAGCACAGACTGTACTTAAAAGTATCGCTTATAATATTCTGAAAGCTATCAATAAGGTGATAAAATTACAAATTTGCTAGTTATATTTTATAGATCTTCTATTTATCATCATAATCTAGCTACAAATTCTTTTATTTTCTTTCTATTACTAAATCTTTCTCTTTTATGCATCGGTTTTTTAAATTTGATATGCCCCCAAAAAAGTAGACAAGAAAGTACGAATTTAATAAATTAAACAAAAAAGGTACTTTATGAAAAAAATATACAGAAAATTTTAAATCAGAAGCAGTAGAATTGGCATTAAGGTCAAAATCAATAGATAAGATAGCAAACAGATCTTGGGATTCCAAAAACAACACTAAGGGGCTAGATTTAGAAGTTTAACAAAGCATGGCATATTATCTAACCCCCATAGGGTAAGAGAGGGGAATCTTATATATCTTTGTTGATGTGCCAACCTATTACAATAGTTAAATTTCTTTCCCCGAATATATATATATACTATTTAAAATATTATATTGTTAATGCTAATTATTCATGATAGAGTATAAAATAAAAACTATCTATTCAATGAAAGTAAACTCTTGGACTGAGTGGGGTAAATTAAAAACTATAGTGATAGGAATAGCAGATGAAGCCTGTTTTCAACCAGAAGAGCCTGGGTTTAAAGGCAGGATTAATAATAAATTAATAAGAGAAGAAATTCCTTGGCCAATTGGAAAGAAAAAGCAATCTGTAATTGATAAAGCAAATGCTCAATTGAATAATTTAGCAAGTATTTTAGAGGGGTTAGGGGTAAATGTTCTTAGGCCGAATACTATAGATTTTAGCAAAGCAATAAAAACTCCTAGTTGGCAGGTTTCCAATATGTTTTGTTGTACTTGTCCTAGGGATGTGATGATTACATTAGGTAATACCATAATAGAGGCAACTATGTCGAAAAGGGGGAGGTTTTTTGAATATTTACCATATAGAGATATATTATATAAATTATGGGATAGTGATAAAAATATGAAATGGAAAGCAGCCCCCAAGCCTAGTATGGATGACCATATGTATGATCAAGCTTATTGGTCAAAATTTGATCAATTTGAATCCAAGACAAAGCAAGAGCAAGAGCTCTTATTGCATGATTATAGGTATATATTAACTGAAAAAGAAATTGCTTTTGATGCAGCTGATATTATGCGATGTGGAAGAGATATTTTTGTTCAACATAGTATGACAACTAATTTAAGATCTATAGAGTGGATAAAGAGAGAGGTAGGCAATCTAGTAAGGGTTCATGTTTTAAACTTCCCTTATGATAAAGAACCTAGCCATATAGATTGCACATTAATACCCCTCAGGCCACCTAAGAAAGGACAGAGGGGGGTTGTGTTAACAAACCCAGAGAGGCCTCTTTTAGCAAAAGATGTAAATATATTTTCAGATAATAATTGGGATCTTATAGAAGCACCTATGCCTAGTGAGATTAATCACCCTATGCCATCTTTTTGCTTAAGTAGCAAGTGGCTATCTATGAATGTTTTATCTATAGATGAAACTACAATAATAGCAGAAGAAAATGAGATTGAACTACATAAAGTTTTAGAAAAATTAAATTTTAAAGTAATAAAAATTCCTTATCGCAATGTTTTTGAGTTTGGAGGTAGTATCCATTGTTCTACTTGGGATATTGAAAGGGAAGATCAAAATAATGATTTTTTTCCGGTGCAATAAATTTTTTATTACAGGTATTTATAGAAACTAAAAATAAGAACATATGGACTTATATTATTTGAAACCCACTATTAAAGCAGAGCCTTTGATTTGGCAATGGTATGCATGGCCTTATTTAATACCCCCTATGACTGCTGCATGTAATATTGTAGAGCGTCATTTAAAAATCATGCAATCCTATGTTCAAAATCCGCAAATTCATTGCAGGGCTGTACAAGATCCTAAATTGTTAGGGGGGCCGTTTATAGATTTAAATGGTGAAAAGATTGATGAAATCAAAGAACTTATTATACAAACAAAACAAAATTGTAAAGAACTAATAGAATTACATGATGCTTTTAAAGAGCTAGATAAATTTTTACAAACAGAAGGCCAAGGAGATTCATTAGAAATTTACTACAATCGCATTCCAAAATCTTTAAAAGGTATGGTAGAGCTTGTATATGATTTAAATAATCACCCTTCTATTAGGTTAATAGAGCCATTAATCTATAGGAAATATTACTCTACTCAAAATCAAAGTATAGCTCTTTCAGAAACTAAAAGTGATTTTAGAAAATTTGTTTTAAGTACACCAAAAATTCAACATAGAGATGAAGTGCATTTACAAATTCCTTTTTCAGATCCTAGTTTAGATACTTTGTTCAAAATGAAATTGGAACCAAAAAAAATAGAAGAAATAGAATCTCTATTTAGTATAGAAAAATCTGAGTATGACCTTTTTAAATCATTTTTTACAACTAAGCCACCGTTATTAAATGCTAATCGTAAATATACAGGTAGTGGCATTAGGTTAAGATATTTTGGCCATGCATGTATTTTACTTGAAACAAAGAATATCTCTATATTAATGGACCCAGTAATAAGTTATCCTATAGAAACTGATGAAGCCAGAGAAATACCTAGATATACTTTAAATGATTTGCCAGATAATATTGATTATGTTTTATTTACACATAACCATCAGGATCATATATTGTTTGAAACACTTTTGCAGATAAGGCATAAAATCAAAAATATTATATTCCCTACAAGTCAAGTTGGTGCGTTACAAGATCCATCAATTAAATTAATACTTAAGCATATAGGGTTTAAGTGTAATTTGATTGAATTGAAAGAAATGGATTCAGAATCTTTTATGGATGGTATCATAACTGGTATACCATTTTTTGGAGAACATTCAGATTTAAATATACAGTCTAAAATAGCATATAGTATTAAACTTCAAGATAAACAATTTTTATTTGCAGCAGACTCCAATAACCTTGAACCAGAACTGTATAGCAACATTTTTAATAATATAGGAGCAGTAGATATGCTATTTCTTGGCATGGAATGTGATGGAGCTCCTCTAACATGGCTATATGGTCCGCTCCTAACAAAACCATTAAAAAGATCTTATGATAATAATAGAACATTATCTGGGTCTAACTTTGATAAAGCATGGGAAATAGTAGAAAAACTTAAATGTAAAGAGGCATATGTATATGCAATGGGGCAGGAACCATGGTTGGGATATATTATGGCATTAGAATACACATCTGAATCTTTACAAATGATAGAATCTAATAAATTTATCAAAATATGTAAGGAAAAAGATATTAAGACAGATAAGCTATTTGGAAAAAAAGAATGGATTTTAGAATAATCATAATATATGGGAGTTAATTAAACAGAACCTTCAAGTTAATTTAGAGAGTATAAAATATTTCTAGAATCTGTTAAATTAAAGGTACTAATTAAGATGCAAAAATATGCTTTCTGCTCCAAAAGGTTATAGATTCCCAGTAACAATAATTGGTCATGCTATATGGCTATATCATAGGTTCAGTTTAAGTTTTAGAGATATAGAGGAAATGCTTAGATACAGAGGTGTCTACGTAAGCTATGAAACTATTAGGAATTGGTCCTATAAATTTGGCTCCTATTACGATAAATTCTTAAGAAAAAGAAAATATAAACCTGGGGATAAGTGGCATCTGGATGAAATGGTGGTCAAGATTAATGGAGAAACATATATACTTTGCAGAGCAGTAGACTCAGAGG
>JAUIKA010000035.1 GCA_030430995.1 Alphaproteobacteria bacterium | reverse complement strand
AATTAACAATGATTAAAAAATGAAAGTATTGATAGTAGAAGATGACCCAACAACAGCACGTTCCGTTGAGTTGGTCTTGGCTTCTAAGGGAATTATTTGTGATACTGTAAGCCTTGGGTCTGAAGGAGCAAAAATTGGAAAAGTTCATTCTTACGAACTTGTAATATTAGATTTAATGTTACCTGATGTAGATGGATATGAGGTTTTACTAAGACTTAGAGCCGCTAATATAAAAGTACCAGTAATGATACTCTCCGGTATTGATGCACCAGAAAAGAAAGTAAGAGCATTTGGCCTTGGCGCCGATGATTATGTAACAAAACCTTTTAACAATGGAGAACTTCTTGCAAGAGTAGAAGCAATTGTGCGTAGATTTAAGGGTTATTCAGAGTCAATCATAAGAATTAATGATTTAGAAATCAACCTAGACTCTAATATAGTCACAGTTGAGGGGAATCATATAGACCTTACAAATAAAGAATATAGCATATTAAAAATACTTGCTATGAAAAAGGGGCAAGTTTTAAGTAAGAAAGATCTTTTAGATGAATTATATAGCGGTATAGATGAGCCTGATATAAAAATCATAGATGTTTTTGTTTGCAAATTAAGAAAGAAGTTAGTGGATGCATCCTCTAACAAAAAAGATCTGATAGAAACTATATGGGGAATCGGGTACTCTTTAAAAGGTAGGAATGAAAGCGCTGAATAGAACATAATAGCTTAGGTGTTTTAGTAAAATTCTTTTATTCTAAAATTAAAGTTTTATATGGAGTATATGAATTATAAATTTTGTTCATATCCTCCGCACATAAATGCCTGAATCTTGTTTTAATAGTTTTTACAAATAATATTGATGTAGCTACTAAGCCTATACCCATCTCAGAATCTTCCATATATATAGTATTTACCGCTAAAGTAATGCCAGACCTGATGTTTTTCCACATTAACCTCTCATCAAACATAGCTGTGCTTTTTATACGGTCTATTTTTTCCTGTATTTTACATTGAGAGTCAGTGAATATAGAAAGGTTTCTTATAGATTCAAGTAAATCTGTTACGATTGAGAATAATTTATTTAGTATCACTCTCAATTCGTTTCTTCTATCTATTACTAATAATATAAGTGCATCTATTCTACTCTTATAAATATATATAGTAGAATCTAATACATAATACTCATTTGTTTCAATAATTGCGTTCATATCTATCAATATTGGGATTAATTACTCAGATAAGCATAAAATCTTGTATAATAACTTTAAGCCTTTATATAGGTTATCAATACTAGATCCTAATAAACTCTTAGTTGTAGCAGATCTAGCTTTTGTTAACTTAACTCCCTTTATATAACAATCAGATAAAGCAACCATAGAATTGGATCGCGACTCCCATAATGCTGAAATGGCATAGCTTTTTATGTTTAGTAAGTCTATTGACACGGAAAATAATAAGAGGTTAATAACTATTATTGTAGCAGTTAAATATCTTTATGGATGCATAATACATATTCAATCACAGTAATATATTAATTTATATTGCAAACTTACCATAAAAAATTTAATAAAATTTGCATGGATATTTAGTAATATCTAGCTTTAAAACATATAACCTTATTTTTTTCTAATATTATTTGAATACTTACTATATTAGTTTTTGCAAGCTTACTAAAATTTTGGTAAGATTACAGCAATAGTTTTCTATAGTAATATATTTTGCATAACAATATACTTCTACAAATAATAGTTTTGCTTAGCGCAGCCGTATTTGTTGTAATGCTATTTAAAAAATTAAAACTAAGCCCTGTGCTTGGTTACTTAGTAGCAGGTATGGTAATAGGTGACCATGGCTATAAGTTAATAATGTCAGAAAGTATAAGCTTCCTTGCAGAGTTTGGTATAGTATTTTTATTATTTGCTATTGGTTTAGAGCTCTCTTTTGAAAGGCTAAAAGCAATGCGTCAATATGTATTCGGTTTAGGTTCGTTGCAGATAATAATTACTGCTATTGTAGTGGCCCTTGCTAGCTTATTTTTTACAAAAAATATTAATACTATTTTAATTATCGGCGGAGGCCTTGCCCTCTCATCTACCGCAATTGTATTACAAGTTCTAGAGGAGTTAAAATCACAATCCACACAATTAGGGCGCGTTAGCCTTGGTATATTAATTCAGCAAGATTTTATAGTGGTTCCTTTACTAGTCATAGTGCCTTTACTTGCAGAAGGTAATACTATTAATGTATTAGAGGCTGTTGCAAAATCTTTTGGCCAGGCTATTCTTGTACTTGCTGTGATATTTGTAGCTGGTAGAATGTTTCTAAGACCTTTGCTATCCATGATATCTTTGGACAGTCCATCAGGTGTTAATGAGATTTTTATAGCAACTACTCTTCTTATAGTTCTGTCCAGTGCATGGGGTACCGAATATTTTAATCTATCATTAGCTCTGGGAGCGTTTGTTGCAGGAGTATTAGTAGCAGAAACTGAGTTCAGGCAGCAAGCTGAAGAAAGTATCTACCCGTTCAAGGGTTTGTTGCTTGGTTTATTTTTTATGTCTGTAGGAATGACAATAGATGTAATAGAAATATATAATAAATTATGGATAATATTAGGCTCTACAGCATGTTTAGTAGCTGTTAAAGCTATTATTATAACAGGTTTATGCCTGTGCTTTGGTATGAATAAAGGGATTGCAATACAATCTGGCCTATTACTTTCCCAGGGCGGGGAGCTTGCTTTCATTTTATTTAAATTAGCATCTAAGAAAGGTGTAATAGACCCATACCTGAGCAATATATTAATGACCACTGTAACATGCTCTATGGCTATAACTCCATTGCTTGCAATAATAGGTAAAAAAATAAATATACATCTCAATAAAGATGATATTACTAGCCCAAACAACCATATACGCAGAACAACTGCAGATATGAGAAACCATATTATTATAGCTGGCTTCGGAGCTACTGGAAAAATGGTTGCAAATGTATTTAGTGAGCATAGCTATGCATATATAGGAGTAGATATTATAGAAGATACTTGTAAAAAAGAAACTGAAGATGGATATTCAGTTGTATGCGGTGATATAACACAACTTTCTACGATATTAGCGCTAGGCGCTAATAGAGCAAAAGCAATTGTTGTAACAATAGAAAATTATATTACAGCTTTAAAAGCAACTAAGATTATATCAAAAAACTTTCCTGAAATTACAATAATTGTAAGAACTAAAACTTTAGAAAAAGAAACAGAGTTTTATGAATCAGGCGCTACAATTATAGTCCCACATAGTTATGAAGCAGGGCTAGAGTTAGCAGCTACTGTCATGAAAGTATTAGGAGTTAGTGATAGCGATACCTACCGGGTAAAGTCTTATATCAGATCTAACAACTATATGGTATAGCATTACACTATATAGTTAAGAAAATATCAATCTAATTATTTTAGACTTAATAACGTCAAAACTATTATATCATAAGGCCGCACAGAAAAAATAAATCGATTCTTTATAAAAATATTAAAAACACTTGACCTATCTATTAATACTGTGTTATTTATATAGATAATAATTTAACATTTATAGCCATGAGTATATTAAATAATAAGAAAGCAAGTAAATTTATTAGTAAAACCTTGAAAGGGAAAGATATACAAGGAGAATATGACTCTAGCTATAACACAACCTTGAATAGTGCCATATTAATTAAAACAATCTGAGATATTGTAAGAAAAGACACCTTATAAGAAATAGCAATTTAATTGAGATAACTATGAAAATATTTAGTAACTTGATAGAGAAGAGACGCATAAAAAAACTAATAGATATGGCTCTAAAAGAAAAAAAAGAAATAGGTGAGTATGATCCAGATTCAGATACACCAGAAAATAATAAAGTAATCATTGACACTATCAAAGATGTGCTAAAAATAGAAAAACTACGGAAGCGGATAGATAAAGAAGATAAATACAATGGCTAGGTAGATAATCTTACTATAAAACCCGAACTGTGGATCCTTCTGGCAAGCTTTATGGGGAATGCCATGATACGAGTATAAAAGATGCCCTAGATGAATTTACCTCAATAGTGATTATAGGGTTTGAAGGTGCCATAGATACAAATGCATTAAAAGAATTTGAAAGTGATGTAGAGCAGTAGATAGAAAACCTCTAGTATCATTAAGGGATAAATTATAAACTAAGGGAGAGAATGTTATATCTAATCCTAGAACTGAAATTTTAATAATAGATAAAGAAGAATTTTACAGGATATGAAAATGATTTATAGATAACCCAAACTCTATATAAGAAAGCGATTAAAACATAGGTGATTATAGAGATACAGCGTTATTAGCAAAAACAATGCCCCTATGAATATAGACTTGGCCAGGAACTTTAAATCTATTTACAATAAATTTAAAGAAGAAGGCCAGACGGATTGTATTATTTTACAAATGAATTTTGCGTCAGTTTTGAGCTATCATTCAAGGAGTAGTTAATTTCTTATGGAATCCAGCATAGGAAAAGGTAATGCAAATTAAGTTTGTCTGAAATAATAACTATTCTAATAGCTGATCATAGGTAAGGGGTATCTTGTCTCAAGCATCTCTACCTAGGTTTATCTAAGCAGCTATTTTCCAGATTTATATGCATTATGACCATTTTATTAAATTAATAAAAAAGGTATTTCCAGTACTAATTTTTATGCTGAAAGCTATATAAGGAGAGGTAACTGAATTTTATTTATAGATTCTACTCCTATGACTGTTTGTCATAACTTCTTCTCTAGATCGCTTTACTAAAACAGCGCCTTTAAGCACAGTTCGGGTTATAGATATCAACTGTAAAAAATATTTTAAAGCATGTTTATCATGCGCTTTTAATTCCTTAGGATATCACTAAACAGAAATTAGAAAATTTGGACACTCATTATGCTACTAAGGCCACAGAATTAGAAATATATTACTTGGGACATATACATTAATGGATATATAACCCTAGCAAAACACTATCAGCATAAATGGTTAAAAAATAGTTGACTTATATATTAATGCTGTGATATTAATATATGAAATATTTATTAATTAATTATTTATCTACTTATCAAACAAATGCACTAAAATGAAGATTAAAAATATGGAAAAAAAGGAGACCTGAGAGAATACTAATATAGAAAATTTGCCTGAAAGTCATAAAGAAATTATTAAAACCATTTCTAGTATCCTTAACAAAGAAGACAGTGAAAAAATATCAAATGGCGATATTGAGTTGTTTAATAAAATTTACAAGATAGTAGACAGCTGGGCAAAAAATGCTAACAAAAGGAGCTATGGAAATAGTTAATTCACTTCCTATAAGCGCTTTTGTTAAATATTACATAATAACTAAATAAAATTTTAAAAATGATAAAAAACAATATTACCAGAGATCAGAAAGATGCAATAGCAATACTTTCTGTAGGCACATTCCTAGAGTTTTTTGACCTAAAGCTATATATACATATGGCTGTTATACTTAATTCTCTATTTTTTCCTAAAACAGACCCTTTTTCTAGCTCCCTACTTTCATCTTTTGCATTTTGCTCCAGTTTTATTTTCTCACCTATAGGAGCTATTATTTTTGGATATATTGGTGATAAAGTAGGGAGAAAAGCTACTGTATTTATAACAACTTTTTTAATGGGAGCTGCATGCTTTACTATGTATAAATTGCCTGAATATTCAGAGATAGGGATTTGGGCTTCTATATTGATGTTGGCTTGCAGAGCTGTGCAAGGTATGGCTTGTTTAGGTGAATCAAGAGGAGCTGATATATATATTGCAGAAACAGTAAAGCCACCAGCTGTTTATTCAGCTTCTGTAATAATTACCATGGGAGCCATGGCAGGTGGAAGTTTTGCTATTTTTTTAAGCAAGATGGTATTAGATACCACAGGTAATTGGAGATATGTATTTTTATGTGGGTCTATAATAGCATTTTTTGGCTTAGTATTTAGGGTTAAATTAAGTGAGTCTAGTGAATTTGCAGATGCTAATAAAAGGCTCCCTAAAGACCAAAAGATAGATACCCCTGTAAATAAAAAACTCATTCTATCTTTATTTTTTATGAGGTGCCTGTATCCATTCTCACTATATTTATCATTCAATTATATGCCTGTAATATTAAAGCAAAAATATGGCTATGATATGTCACAAATTTTGTCCCAAAACCTTACTGTTACTATAATTGACTGGGTGCTTAGTATAGGAATGGTATTTGCTGCCTATTATTTTCATCCCTTGAAGATAATAAGGTTGCTTAGCACTATATATATACCATTATTAATGGTTATGGTATTATTTTTATCTAATTATATGTCTCCTACGACTATTTTTATTTTTCAACTTGTAACAATTTGCTTATCACCAAATACTATACCAGCAGAGCCTATGCTATATAAATCTTTCCCTGTATTTAAAAGGTTCAGAGCAATAGCGTTAACATTTAGTATTGCAACAGCTATGATGTATTTGATATCTTCTTTCGGGATAGAGATAATTGTAGATATGTTTGGCATCTCCGGGCTTTATATTATATTAGTGCCATTTTCAATTGCTTATATTTGGGGGTTGGGTAACTTTATAGAAGAAGAGAGAAAAAAAGGTAGCTATACTTTATTTAATAAGGATGCTTTAAAATTCAATAGATGATAGTTTTAAGTTAGGTCTAAGGTAGTTTAGCTTGAGTCCGTTTTTTTGTAGGCATTCTGCTAGTATTCTTTCAATGTTGATATTAAGCCCAGCAGCAATGCCTAAGAATTGAGTATTGTAAGTTTCCTGAAGTTTTCTTATAGCTTTTTCTTGGCTCATATGCTGCAAAGTTGAAAGGTTATGGATTCTATCCATAATCTTTATAAGGGCTATTTCTTCATCCTCACTCTTTATTATATAGCGCATTATATTTTCTGTAGTCTCTTTTTCCCCATTTTGCCTATCTCTCGTTAGGCTATCTACAATAATAGATATCCTATCCCCAAATTCAGCATGTAAATCTTTTATAGTTACATTTGTATCTTCTACTACATCATGTAGCAGCGCAGCTGCTAGCACTTCTTGTTTTTGGTTATATGGCAGCACTAACTGAGCCACCGCTACGGGATGCATATAATACGGCTCTCATGACTTCCTTTCTTGTCCATAGTGATGGTATTTAGCGAATCTCATAGCGCTAATTATCATATGGCTATCTTCTAGATTATATTGTTTTAGAGACTTAAAAAGAGATAGTGAATATATATCATCCAAACTAACTTCTCTGTACATGTAACATTTGTATTTTTATCTGTATTTATATTATCAAAAAATATTTATAAATATATATTTAATAGATTTATTTGTTAAGACTAAGCAAATAATATATTGTTATAACAGGTGAATAATTCAATCACTACTAGTATGCTGTGGTATAATCTTATTATATGACATTATATATATTATATGAAAAGAATTATCTTAAGCATATTAATACTAAGCATTACTGCAAAAGCAGAAATATATTTTGACTCATGCAGCACAACAATGCTAGACCCAAGAGTTTTAAACGCAATGTTGCCTTATTTTAAAGAGGAATTTGGCAATCCTCATTCCAGCACGCATAGCTTAGGAAAAAATGCATCAGAAGCAATAACAGTTGCGAGAAGTAATATAGCTTCCTTAATTAACTGTAAAGATAATGAGATAATTTTTACATCTGGAGCTACCGAATCTAATAACCTAGCTATAAAAGGCTATGCCAGAAAACAAAGAGCTATCTCAGGCAAAAAACATATAATAACCACGCTAACTGAGCATAAAGCTGTCTTAGAAACAGCGCAAGACCTAGAGAAAGAAGGGTTTAAAGCAACATATTTAGATGTGGATAAAAATGGGCTCATTTCTTTAAAAGACTTAGAAAACTCTATAGGCCCAGATACATCCTTAGTTTCTATAATGATGGTAAATAATGAAATAGGTGTAATTCAACCAATAGAAGAAATAGCTAATATCTGTAAAAAGAAAGGAATTACATTTCACTGCGATGTGGCCCAGGCCATAGGTAAGATAGATATTGATATAAAGAAATTACCTATTGATATGATGAGCATCTCTGGTCATAAAATATATGGCCCAAAGGGAATAGGGGCTTTATATATAAAAGATGGAATTGAAATAGAACCTCTGTTTTCTGGCGGAGCGCAAGAGAGAGCTCTGCGCCCAGGAACTCTGCCTACAGCTTTATGTGTGGGGCTAGGGGAGGCGGCTAAAATAGCCAAAATAGAAATGCACAAAAATTATGCAAAAATATCTGCATTGAGTAGCCTTCTTATAACAAAATTACAAAAAAACCTTGAAGGAATATATATAAATGGCTCTGCCGACAAAAGATTCCATGGTAATATTAATATTGCATTTGATTCTGTTGATATAGAAGAATTACTGGTTGCTTTAAAAGGATTTGCTATCTCTACTGGCTCTGCTTGCACTTCTGAACAGAGCAGCTCTTATGTTATAGCATCTATAGATAAAGAATATACAATTCCACCCGCAAGCATTAGAATATGTATATCTAAATATAACACTAAAGAAGAAGTAAATGCTTTGTCTCAGCGCATAATAAAGCAAGTTTTAAGACTAAGAAAAGAGAATCCGAATGGAGGAAAAAGACTATGCACACCACCAGTTAAGTAGTTTTTTTATATTCTCTGCACAAGGGGTATATTATTTGCTATTGTTCTTTAAAGCTCTCTCTATAGCATTTATTCTAGCGGCTTCCCTTATATCTATTTGTTGAATTATTTTCTTTGCAAGGCCATAACGTTTTTCATTAGCATCTTGTATCTTATGATAAGATAATTTCATAGATATATCTCTATCTAAGTCATATAAATTATTACTTTTATTTAGCTTGTGAATATAGAGCTTATTTATAGATGCATTATTCTTAATAATTATAAAAAGGGGAGGGGGTGATAGGGATACTACACTCTGCGTGGCGATAGCCTGTTTGATTAATAAAACAAAAAATAGTACCCTTATCATAATTATATTAAAAATGTTTCTTAAAAGTAAAGGCGCCACCAAAAGATCCCTGCCTACCAGTTGATCCATATAAACCTGATTCTATAGAGCTATTATTACCTATATTGCTAGATATACCACTACGAATATGTATACTATCATTTACATTTGCTCTATCTGTAGTGAAGCTTGTATTGCCTTTAGTGAATTTTGTACGCCCACCAAAACTATTATCTTGGCTTGAATATACA
>JAUIKA010000034.1 GCA_030430995.1 Alphaproteobacteria bacterium | reverse complement strand
AAATATATCAAAATGAAAAAACTTTTAGCGCTCTCGTTAGTGATTTTGGGATTAATTTCTTGCAGTAAGCAATCTAGCTTACAGCCCAATTCTAAAAAAGAGGTTGCGAGCAGTAAAAAAACAAAGCTTAATTTTGCATATTCTTCTTTAGATAGCTATATGGTATTTGTAAAGGAATATCATAATTATTATATTGATTTGTATTTTAAATTACCTGAACCAAAACAGTTAGATATCAATGAAGATAACAGGATGCGCATATTAATAGATAACACAAAATTTATATCTGTTTTTCTTAATTCAGAAATTGAAATAGTAGAATATGATATTAATACTAATGATGCTGTTTATTGCGCTAGATATAGGCTTGAGCGAGAAGATGTAAAGTTTTTGAAATATTCTAATAGTATGAATGTAGAAATAGAAGGAGAAAATTTTGTATTTTCTGCGAAGTTGAAATCTTTAAAGCCATTGCATAAGTTTTTAATAGAGAATTACTATTGATATGCTTAATATCGGCAAACTCAAGATTCCAAGCAATGTTATATTAGCCCCTATGTCTGGGGTGACAGATGTGCCTTTTAGAAAGCTTGTGCGTAGTTTTTCAGAGGGGTTAGTGGTTTCTGAGATGGTAGCAAGTATGGCTATGATAGCTCAGGATAAGAAATCCATACAGAAGTCTTCATTATTGGAGGATGACCCATATTCCTGCGTTCAGCTTGCAGGCTATGAACCAGAATATATGGCTACTGCTGCTAAAATGAATGAAGATTTGGGGGTTAAAATAATAGATATTAATTTTGGTTGCCCAGCAAAGAAAATAGTGAATAATTATGCCGGCTCTAGTTTAATGCGTGATGAGCTAAGAGCTGCAGCTATTATAAGAGCTATTTGTAAAGCAGTAAAAACAGAGGTAACTCTTAAAATGCGTATGGGTTGGGATTCCAATAGCCTTAATGCTACTAAGCTAGCATATATTGCTCAGGAAGAAGGCGTGAAAATGATAACTATTCATGGCAGAACAAGATGTCAGTTTTATTCTGGCAGAGCTGATTGGGGCTTTGTATCTAAAGTAAAAGATATGGTAGATTTGCCTGTTATAGTAAATGGAGACATAAAATCTGAGCAGGATGCTAAAGATGCTTTGCATGCATCTTCTGCGGATGGTGTTATGATAGGTAGAGGTACTTATGGCAAACCTTGGCTTATATCTTATGTAGACCATTTTTTAAAGCAAGGAGAATATAAGGAAAAAATGGGCTATGATGCTCTTTTAAAGATAATACTTAGTCATTATGATGATATATTATCCTTTTATGGCAAGGAGTCAGGGGTAAAGATAGCAAGGAAGCATATAGGTTGGTATACATCTAGCCTTCCGAATTCTGCATTATTTAGAGCAAAAATTAATATATCTAAAGAGCCTAAAGAGATAGTCACTTCAATAAAAGAGTTTTTTAACTCTTTAGATTGTATTTAAAAGCCAAATTTTCTTTAATATATTAATCTCAATAATGGTGCATTTATATAATAAAAATCTTTTGATAGATGTTTAGGGGCCATGATAGAATAGATTCAACTAAATATTAAAAATATTCTAAATGTTAGATAAAAAATATAACTTTGCATCTGTTGAAGAAGATATGAAGTTGCATTGGGAAGAGCAAAAACCATACCAATATGACAAAAAAGATTCTGCTAATACTTTTTCAATAGATACTCCACCACCTACTATTTCAGGTAATTTACATATGGGGCATATTTATAGTTATTGCCATACAGATTTTATAGCGCGGTTTAACCGTATGATGGGAAAGAATGTTTTTTATCCGGTAGGTTATGATAATAATGGCCTTCCTACGGAGAGATTGGTAGAGAAGATTCATAAGGTTAAAGCAAGTAAAATAGAGAGGGAAGAATTTATTAAGCTATGTTTTTCATCTATAAAAAATTCTGAAGCAGAATTTGATAATGTAATTTCCAGGGCAGGGCTTTCTGTAGATAGGAATTTTAAATATCATACTATAAGCAAACATTCAATACATATATCACAGATGTCTTTTCTAGACTTAGTAAAAAAGCAAGAGGTATATAGAGCTAAAGAAGCTGTATTATGGGATGTTATAGACCAAACTGCTCTTGCTGCTGCAGATGTAGAAGAAAAGGAAGTTATGTCTCAGATGCATTATATTATTTTCAATACATCATCGGAGAATATAACTATTGCTACCACAAGGCCAGAATTGATGCCAGCATGCGTTGCTCTGTTTTATCACCCTGAAGACACTAGATATAAACATCTTGAAGGGGGTAAAGCAGTTGAGCCAATGACGGGAAAATTGGTGCCTATATTGCCGGATGATTCAGTAAAGCAAGATAAAGGAACAGGGCTTGTAATGTGTTGTACTTATGGAGATAGTCTTGATGTTTATTGGCAAAAAAAACATAAATTGCCGGTAGAGGTCATCATTTCTAAATATGGTGTGTTAATATCTGGCCCTTGCTCTGGCATGAAAATAAAAGAGGCCAGGGTAAAATCTATAGAAATATTAAATAAAAAAGGCCTCGTTATAAAATCTGAAGAAAGGATGCAGTCTGTAAAAGTTGCAGAGCGTTCTGGTGGGGTTTTAGAGATCATAGCTGCTGACCAGTGGTTTATAAAAACTATTGAACATAAAGAGAAGCTACTAGAGCTAGTAGATCAAATATCTTGGCGCCCAGAAAAAATGAAGATAAGACTTATAAATTGGATAGAGGGGTTAGCTTGGGATTGGTGCATAAGTAGGCAAAGATTTTTTGGTGTATCTTTTCCTGTTTGGTATTCTAAACGCCCTGGTGAAGAAGGGAAAATATTATATGCAGATTTAGATCAATTACCTTTAGACCCAATGACAACAGCACCTAAGGGTTATGATTTAAGTGAGGTAGAGCCAGAGATGAGCGTTATGGATACATGGGCAACAAGTGCAGTTTCACCGCAGATTAATTCTGGTGCTATAAATCAATATCTATCTACTAAAGGTAATATGCATGATGATATATTTCCCATGGATTTAAGGCCACAAGGGCATGAGATTTTAAGAACATGGGCTTTTTATACTATATTAAAGTCATATCTACATGAGAAAAAGTTGCCATGGAAGAATATTATGATTAGTGGTTGGTGCTTAGCGGAAGATAAAAGCAAGATGTCTAAATCTAAGGGGAATGTTATAGAGCCAAGCAAGTTATTTGATGAATATGGTGTGGATTCTGTTAGATATTGGGCTTCTAATGGGCATTTGGGTGATGATAGTTGCTTAAGTGTAGATATATTAAAGCAGGGGAAAAAGCTTACTGCAAAGCTATGGAATGCTTCTAAATATATAGCTATACATAAAAAAGAAAGCTATGAAGAGATAAATCACGCTATTGATATATGGTTTATTGGTAAGCTAAATATTCTTATAGAAAAAGTACAAAAACATTTCACTGAATATGAATATTCATTTGCAAAAATGGATATGGAGAGGTTCTTTTGGCAGGATTTTTGTGATGATTATATAGAGATAAGTAAAACAAGAGCTTATGATGAGAGTGACAGCTCTGGTAGCAAGAGCGCTAGGGCTACGTTATATACATCTTTAGAGGTTATGCTAAAGTTATTTGCTCCTATAATGCCTTATATTACTGACTATATATTTATGAATATATTTGACTCTAAAAGTAGCTTGCATCACAGAGGTTGCTGGCCTAGCCCTATAGCAATAAATAATGATGAAAATATTAAAGAGGATATGAGCATTTTTATTAGAGCATTATATGAGGTAAGAAGAATAAAAGCATCGGAGAATTTATCTGTAAAGTCAGAAATATATGAAGTATGCATAAACTCTGAGTCATGGAGCAATGCGCTTATAAAAGAGCTAAAGAATGTATGTTCTATTAGAGAGTTATATTTTAACCCAGGGTCAGATATAAAAGAGTTTTTGACTTATAAGATAAATAAGTAATTGGTAATATAGTTTTTCTATAAATATAGGTGATATATCCCTTATAAGGGTATAAAGATCTTTACTAATGTTTTTATGCATAATATAATCAGTTCTACGAAGTTATTTATAATGTAGCTTTAGCTCATTAGGAGTGATGGCCGAGTGGCTGAAGGCGCTTCCCTGCTAAGGAAGTATGGGGTTTTTTCTCCATCGAGGGTTCGAATCCCTCTCACTCCGCCAATTTAAAAAATCTGTTATTTTTCAAGAAATTTTATTCAATATAATATATTTTAGCATAATATTTTGACATAAAAGACTCATACTACTACATATAGGGTTGCTAAAATATGGTTTTGAGCTTGACTTTCGTTATTTGCGCGATCATACATGTATTTTATTGTTATATTTATTAGGCATTTCAAAATGTCAAGATCAAGACGGATATCTTGAAACAATTAGCAGTGTATTGTGTCTTACTTATGTGTTGAATATGCATATATTTTTTCATCAAAAAATAGAATTTATTTAGTGGATGGTTGTAAGAGTTATATTTTGTTATAAATAATGTATCAGATGTAATAATAAATTATGCAGCAACAGCAGGCTATTTCTCATACACAAATTTGGGATAATATAAAACAAGATCTTAGATCACATTATGGGGAGGAGGTATATACAGAATATATAAGCAAGTTAGACTTTGTTTCTAGTACATATAATAGAGTTATATTGCATGTTGCATCCCCTGAGGCGAAGCTTAAGATTCAGGAGGACTATTTATCTTTAGTAAGTAAACTGTGGAATTATTATGATAATAAAATTCAGGTTGTAGAAATAGGTGAGGGGGAAGTAAAAACAGAGGTTTTATCAATTTCTTCAGTTAATAATAGATATAACTTTGATAATTTTGTAGTTGGTTATTCTAACCATATAGCGTATCAGGCAGCTAAAAATATATCTATTGACAATAAGATGCAGATGCTTATGTTATATGGTGATGTTGGGCTGGGCAAAACGCATCTTATGCGCTCTATACAAAATGAAATCCTAAAGAAAGAGCCTCAAGCTAAAGTTTTATACTTATCAGCTGAACAATTTATGTTTAATTTCATCAAATATTTAAGAAATAAACAAATTATGTTGTTTAAAGAATATTGTAGAGATGTAGATATATTATTAATAGATGATATACATTTTATGTGTGGTAAGGATAACACTCAAGAAGAGTTATTATACACAATAAATTACCTTCTAGATAATAATAAAAGGATTGTTGTCTCTGGCAATCAGCACCCATCCAAACTTGCTAATCTAGACAGAAGGCTTAGTTCAAGGCTTTCTTCATATTCTGTGATAGATATACAAAAGCCAGATTTACAATTAAGGATTAGTATTATTAAGTCAAAAATTGGTAATTATATAAAATATCTTGATGAAGGGGTAATAGAATATATAGCTACAAATATAGTCAATAGTATAAGGGAGCTAGAAGGGGCAGTAAATAAAATCATGATTTATATAGACATGTTCAATTTAAATGTAGATAAAGAACAAGCTCACAAGCTACTTATAGATATGACTACAGCCCCAAGGGCAGAGCTCAATATAGAAACTATACAGAATAAGGTGGCCCAGAGGTATAATATAACAATTAATGATATTACATCCAATAAAAGATTAAAGACTATTTCTTTGCCAAGGCAAATAGCTATATATCTATCCAGAGAGCTTACTCCACATAGTTTATTAGAAATAGCAAATAAATTTAAGAAAAAAGATCATAGCACTATATTGCATAACATAAAAAAATTACAAAAATTAATAGCTGAGGATAAATTTATCAGAGAAGAAATTGATTTATTGAGGAAAATGCTGGAGAATGTATATTAGTAGTAATATAATAATTAAATATGCATTTCGTCGCTGAAACAAAATTGCTTGCCAGTGCTGTATATTCTGTACTTGGCATAATAGACAAGTCAAATATTAAACCGATTTTTTCTAATATAAAACTCTCTGTAGATAAAGCAGGTTATTTATATATACAGGCTAGTAATATAGATGTTACTTTATGTAAAAAAATCCCTGTTCAAATAATAGATGGAGGAAGTGCTACGGTTTCTGGAAGAATGATGCATAGTATCTTAAAAAAAATAATAGATTCAGAGGTAAATATAGTATTTTCACCTACTACTATGCAGCTTGAGGTAAAAGGCAAGAATTGTAAATTTGCATTATCCACTTTGCCTGTAGAGAGCTTTATAGAGATGGATGTAGATGTAGATATGCCTGACTTCATTATTAGAAGCAATGTTATGTTAGAGATGCTTGAATCCACTTATTTTTCTATGTCTACAGATGAAATTCGTTATAATATGAATGGAATATGTATGCATAGTAATGAAAACTCCATTTTATGTTCAGCGGCTACAAATTGCCATAGGTTATCTATGGTAAACACTGGTATGGAGGTAGAAAAGCAATTCAATTTTATTTTACCAAGGAAAACATCAGAAGAGCTTATTAAATTAGCAAAAATTGTAGATAATATTTCTTGCTACATAAGTGATAGCCTTGTGAAGTTTGAAACTTCAGATAGTTATATAGTAAGTAAATTAGTAGATGGGAAATTTCCTGAATATCAGAGTTTTATCCCTACTAATAATAGATATTATTTAACAATCAAAGCAGGGGAGATTTTAAATTCAATAGATAGAGTCTCTACAGTAGCTCAGGATAAAACTCAGGCTATAAAATTAGAGATTAGCCAAGAGAAGATAGTGTTTTATTCATATAATGACCTTCATGATACAGCTCAGGAAGTATTACTTTTACCTAAAGGTGCTTATAATGGAGAGCAAATAGTCATAGGTTTTAACCCTAATTACTTATTAGATATATTCAGATATTTGGAAGAAAATGAAAAAATAGAGTTATCATTTTTTGACAATTCTTCAGGCGTTGTAGTGCGTTCTTTGTCTAGAGAGCAGTTTTTATTTATTACAATGCCAATAAATGTGGATTAGAATAGTAGATAAGACCAGTTTGCAATAATAGCTATATACCATTTCAATTTGGTATAGATTTTACTAATCCATAGCAAAAGTCAGCATATTGGTGGAAATAGCTTATATTTGGGTAAAGAAAAAACGCGTATATTACAAAGAAATAAATAATGGTTAAGAGCGTATAGCTGGGGCAATAACAAATGACTATAAATAAGTAGAATGCTTTGCTCTATATTCTCCTTTTTAGCAATATTATAGGGTAAATATTTGCTATGGCTAAATTTGTATAGCCTGCGCTCTTTTAAAGATTAATAATATTATTAACCTATATGCTGCATAAAGATGAAAGCTTACCATTTATCATAATATTTTTACCTTGTTTTTTACTTGACACTACACTACAGGTTATATTAACCTTTAAAGGTCGTATAAAATAAGTATTGACTGTTGTACATAATTCAATCAATACTCATAATCCCAATGGGATATTTATAATAGCATTCTATGAAAAATATATTTGAAGATAGTTTATCTACTAAGCTTACACGTCAGCATAAAGAAGCAATGGGTCTTTTATCTATAGGAACTTTCCTTGAATATTTTGATTTAATGCTATATGTACATATGGCATTGCTTCTTAATGAGCTCTTTTTCCTAAAGACAGACCCATTTACAGCGCAGCTGCTTTCGGCTTTTGGTTTTTGCTCTACATATCTATTGAGGCCTTTTGGTGCGTTATTATTTGGCTGGATAGGTGATAACATAGGCAGAAAGGCCGTAGTGATACTCACAACACTTCTTATGTCTGTGTCTTGCCTCGCAATAGGGATGATGCCAACATATGCACAAATTGGTATTACAGCTAGCGTAGCGGTTACTATATGCCGTATGGTGCAAGGAATGGCAGCTAATGCTGAATCAAGAGGGGCTGAGATATATCTTTCCGAAACCCTACCTGAGAAGCATAAATATCCTATGGTAGCAGCTATTACAGTATTCATGGCACTTGGTACATCAGCAGCGCTTTTTATATCCTCTGTTTTTACAGGTGATAATGTATTATCCATTGATAAAGATTTATATTGGAGAGCTGCATTCTTCCTTGGAGCAATGGTGGGAATAGTAGGTACAGTAGCTAGAACAACTATGAAAGAGGCAGTAGAATTTGCTGATAAGAAAAAGTTGTTAAAAAATAGAGCTATATATAATAATGTAGAGCTTAAAGAGGAAAAACTACAATTTCATGATAATGAAGCCTCCATTAAAACAATGGTTGCTTATTTCTTTATACATTGCTCTCGCCCACCTTGTTTTTATTTTATATATATTTATTGTGCGGATGTGATGAAGCATAATTTTGCTCAGGATACACATACCATAATTAAACAAAATTTTTGTGTATCTTTGGTAGATTTTATAGGGATTCTAGGATTAGTTTACCTAAGCTATAGGCTAAATGTACTCAAGATATTAAAATATAAATTTTATTTCTTCTTTTCGGTGATGTTGTTCTTCCCTATAGTAATGCATTATCATGCAACTCCTAGTTCTGTTTTGCTATTTCAATGTTTGGCTTCCTTATTTGTCTTTGACCAAGTTCCGGCTACACCTATATTTTTTAAATATTTTCCTATATTTAAGAGATTCACATATACAAGTTTATTGAGTGCGGTAGCTAAGCTATTTACCTATCTGATTACTTCCTTCGGGCTTGTGTATGCTAATAAATATTTTGGATATAAAGGCATTTTTCTGATCTTTATTCCGGTTGGGCTAATGTTCCTTTGGGGGGTAAGTCATTTTGAGCAATTAGAGAGAATAAATAGAAAAAATTAATATAGAAAAGGCAGGTCTGCCTCTATGTTTTGGGATAGATCTTGATCGGATTCACCTAGCCTTCTATTAACCTCTAAACACATCTTATATAAGATGTAAGATATGTTATGCATTTCAAAATATGTAGCAATAGCTATAATATGCTCTATTGTTTCTTTAGCTTTTTTCATCTGCTTTTCTTCTTTCATAAACTCTAATGTAGCTAAGTTATGTATTCTGTCCATAAATTTTATTAAAGCAATATCTTTATCCTTACTATTTTTAATATCTAGCATAATAGTTTCAATAAAGGTTTTTCCATTGCTACTATGGTTCTCTTTTGTGAGCTTGTTTACAATATATGCAACGCTATTGCCAAATTCTTCTTCTATATCTTTTTCAGTAGCTTTAGTATCTTCTATAACATCATGTAAAAGTGCAGATATTATAATATTTGGATTTTGGTTTTCTATCATTACCATTTTTGCTACTTCTATAGGATGCATATAATAAGGCTCATTTGATTTACGAAACTGTCCTTCATGGTAATATTTTGCAAATTTCATAGCATTAATAATTGACTTA
>JAUIKA010000033.1 GCA_030430995.1 Alphaproteobacteria bacterium | reverse complement strand
CTAGTTACGCAGCAGCCTTTAGGAGGTAAATCTCATTTTGGTGGTCAGCGTTTTGGTGAAATGGAATGTTGGGCCCTGCAAGGCTATGGAGCATCTATAATTCTACAGGAAATGCTTACTGTAAAATCTGATGATGTTTCAGGTAGAATAAAAATGTATGAGTCTATAGTACGCGGAAACAATAAGTTTGAATACGGAGTCCCCGCTTCATTTAATGTAATGGTAAATGAAATACGCTCTTTATGTATTAACATAGAACTAAAAAAAAGCAATAACCCATCCTAACAAAGAAAATTATGTCAGACAATTTTATAAAAGGCGAAGATGAAAATAATATTTTTGATCAAGTAGCAATAAATCTAGCAAGCCCTGAAGATATCAGGGGGTGGTCTCAAGGAGAGGTGACTGAGCCTGAAACAATGAACTACAGAACTTTTAAACCTGAAAAGCGTGGCTTATTTTGTGAACAGATTTTTGGCCCTGTAAAAAACCATGAATGTACATGTGGTAGATACAAAAGAAAAAAATACAAAGGCATAGTATGTGAAAAATGTAATGTTGAAGTTACAGATTCTTCTGTTAGAAGAGAAAGAATGGGGCATATAGAACTTGCATCACCAGTGGTACATATATGGTTTTTAAAATCTTTACCTTCTAAAATTAGTACTTTACTTGATATAAATCTGAAAGATGTAGAACGTATTCTATATTTTGAAGTAAATGTAGTAATAGACCAAGGAATTACTAACCTTATGCAAGGGGAATTGCTTACAGATGCAGAAATAGAAGAAATACATAAGCAATATGGAGAACATAGCTTTGTAACAGACACAGGAGCAGAAGCAATACAAAAATTGTTATCTAATCTTGATCTACCAGAAGTACAAAAGCAATTATTGGAGGACCTAAGTAATACTAACTCTGAATCTAAACGCAAAAAAATTATAAAGAGATTAAAATTAGTAGAAGACTTTCTTGGCTCTAACAACAAGCCTGAATGGATGGTTATAAGCGTATTACCTGTCACGCCTGCTGATATCAGGCCGCTTGTAACACTAGACGGTGGGAGATTTGCAACATCAGACTTAAATGAGCTATATAGAAGAGTTATCAATAGAAATAATAGATTAAAAAAACTTATAGACCTGAAAGCTCCTGAAATTATTATACGTAATGAAAAAAGAATGCTTCAAGAATCTGTAGATGCATTATTTGATAACGGAAGAAGAGGTAGAGTAGTAAAAAGCTCTAATAAAAGGCCTTTTAAATCTTTAAGCGATATGCTAAAAGGTAAGCAAGGCAGGTTCAGACAGAACTTATTAGGTAAAAGGGTAGATTACTCAGGACGTTCTGTAATAGTTGTTGGCCCTAAGCTTAAACTGCATCAATGCGGCCTTCCTAAAAGAATGGCTTTAGAATTATTTAAACCTTTCATATATGGAAAACTTGAATTATATGGAATAGCCTCCACTTTGAAAGAAGCAAAAAAAATAGTGGAAACCGAAAGGCCTGAGGTTTGGGATATATTAGAAGAGGTAATAAAACAACATCCTGTTCTTTTAAACCGTGCTCCTACACTCCATAGGCTTAGTATACAAGCATTTGAACCTCTGTTAATAGAAGGTAAAGCTATACAACTTCACCCTCTTGTATGTACAGCGTTCAACGCTGACTTTGATGGAGACCAGATGGCTGTGCATATACCTCTGTCTATAGAGGCGCAAATAGAAGCGAGGGTGCTGATGATGTCTACTAATAACATACTGAGCCCTTCAAACGGGAAGCCAATTGTAATGCCAGATAAAGATATTGTTTTAGGGTTATATTACCTCACTCTTGGTACCAAGAGTCCTGATGCGAACAAAGTTCCTGTCATGTCATCTTTTGAAGAAATAGAACATGCATTATTCCAAAATCATATTACCCTACACACGCCTATTAAATACCCCGTTAAAGGGTCTAAATCTAGCATAGAACCTGATACAATAGTAGAAACAACAGCTGGTAGGGTTATTCTTTACTCAATTTTTCCAGAGCATCCTAGGTTATATTTTCAACTTGTCAATACAACTATGACAAAAAGCATTCTTGGCTCTCTGATTGATATGATATATAGAAATTGTGGGACTAAAAGTACAGTTATATTTGTAGATAAATTGATGGAGCTTGGATTTAAATATTCTTGTATTTCCGGAATATCATTTGGTATGGATGACATGGTAGTTCCTAAAACAAAAACTAAGCATATAGATAGTACATTATCCTATATAAAAGAATTTGAAAACCAATATTCAGAAGGATTAATTACCTATGGTGAAAAATATAACAAGGTTGTTGACTCATGGGCAAGATGCACAGATAAAATCACTAATGATCTTATGAGTGTAATTTCAAATAAAGAGAATGGAGAATATAACTCTATATACACGATGTATAAAGCTGGGGCAAGAGGTTCACCCGCACAAATTAAACAAATTTGTGGAATGAGGGGGCTGATGTCAAAACCTTCTGGTGAGATTATTGAAACACCTATTAAATCTAACTTTAAAGAAGGCTTAACTGTGCTTGAATATTTTAGTTCTACTCATGGTGCTAGAAAAGGTCTTGCTGATACCGCTCTAAAAACTGCTAATGCTGGTTATTTAACAAGAAGACTAGTAGATGTAGCACTAGATGCTGTTATAAGAGAATATGATTGTGGTACTACAGATGGTATATATATTGAAAGTATAGTTGAAGGCGGAGAAGTAACCGTGCCTATCTCAGAAAAAGCTTTAGGGCGCGTAGCGGCAATAGATATTAAAAATCTAGAAGATAATACCATCATTATACCAAAAGGCCACTTAATATTAGAAAATGATATTGAGCAACTAATGCAAATAGGTATTGACGAAATTAAAGTACGCTCTGTATTAACATGTGCTGCAAAAACAGGTGTATGTAGTAAATGCTACGGAAGAGACCTTGCATCAGGGAAGCTAGTAGCAGTTGGAGAGGCAGTTGGTGTAGTTGCTGCACAATCAATAGGTGAGCCAGGCACACAGCTAACATTAAGAACCTTCCACATAGGTGGAGCTGCAACTAAAAAAGCTGAAGCATCTTCTATAGAAGCAAAAACAAATGCTGTTGTAAAACTAATTAATGTAAAGAGCCTTACAAACCCTGAAGGGAAGGATGTAATCATTAGCAGAACATGTGAAATGGTTTTATTAGATGTATCCTCAGGACTTGAAAAAGCGAGATATAAGGTTAACTACGGAGCAAATATACTTGTTAAAAATAATCAAAAAGTTACTCAGGGCCAAACCTTGGCTCAGTGGGATCCTTATAATATTGTAACGATCACCCCGACAGATGGTAAAATCATATTAAAAGATATTGTGCAAGGGATTTCTTTAAAAGAAGTATTAGATGAAGCTACAGGAATTGCTACTAAAACTATTATAACTACTCCTGGGTCAGGCCTTAAACCATATATCCTGGTAGAAAAAGAAGATGGTACTGTTTCTGAAAAACTATATCTATCACCTAATAATGTTTTATTAGTATCAGATGGTGATATAGTAAAGCAAGGTACTATATTATCTAGGCTACCTAAAGAATCTAGTAAAACTAAAGATATCACAGGTGGACTTCCAAGGGTAGCTGAGCTATTTGAGGCAAGAATGCCAAAAGACCCTGCTATACTTGCAGGTATGGATGGGGTAATCCAATTTGGTAAAGACTATAAAACAAAACGTAAAATCATATTAAATTCTCTTGATGGAAACAATACAATGGAATATATGATTCCTAAAGGAAAGCATATTTTATTTAATGAAGGAGAAGTGGTAAAAAAAGGATCTTCTATTGTAGCAGGAAGCTTGGTATTACAAGATATACTTAACACGATGGGTATAGAGGAACTGGCAAAATATATGGTGAATGAAGTACAATTTGTATATAGATTGCAAGGTGTGAAGATAGATGATAAACATATAGAGGTAATATTAAAGCAAATGATTCAGCAAGTAGAGATAGTAGATTCTGGTGATACTGCTTTAATAAATGGTGAAAAATTATCTAGAGAAAGTGTGTTGGCACAGAATAATACAGCTATTAATAGTAAGAAAAAGCCTGCAAAATATATACCTATAGTACAAGGTGTAACGAAATCTGCGCTTCAAACAAAATCCTTCATTTCTTCTGCTTCTTTCCAAGAAACTACTAAAATATTAACAGAAGCAGCTGTAATGGGTAAGGTGGATAATCTAGATGGATTGAAAGAGAATGTAATTGTAGGGCGCCTGATACCGGCTGGTACTGGTTACTATATTAATCAAATATCTAATAAGAATGAGTAAAGAAATATTATTCCCGCTAGGCACAGCAGTATGGCTAATTGAGAATACAAAACTTACTTTCCAACAAATAGCGCAATTATGCTCTTTGCATATAAAAGAAGTAGAGTCAATAGCAGATGGGTATATGGCTAATAATATAAAAGCTCAGGACCCTATATTAAATGGACAGCTAACAAAAGAAGAGATACAAAGATGTGAATTAAATTCAGACTTAACTTTGCAGTCTTCTGACCCAGCAAATAAACTTCTTAAAAGGAAAAATAAAACTTATGTTCCTTTAATAAAAAGAAAAAATAAGCCTGATTGTATATTATGGATAGTAAAAAACTACCCATCTGTTCCTGATGCTAAAATAGCCAAATTAGTCTCTAGCACTACTAGTACCGTTCTAAAAATCAGGGAAAAAACTCATTGGAATATAGAAAATATAACACCTAAAGACCCTGTGATATGTGGAATATGCACACAATCTGAGTTAAATGCCTTGATAGAGAAATTTGCTCCAAATGAACAGGATTAAGGCTTAATATAGTTTAAGGAAAGATATTAAAAAATTGATATTTTTCCTTTCCTGTTTACTATTTAGTGGAATATAGCTTAGTTCAATATAAATCAATAGAATAATATGTCTCAATATTCTATTGATTTATACAATGGGCTATATGGATAAATCTTTAAGAAAGAAGTACAACTGCGGAGTTATCTCTCTTTTCAGAGACTATTATATGTAACCATTTTATAGGGGCTAGGCTATATCTTCATAGCTTGGACTAAACAAGATCTTATTCCTAAACTCTGCCCTAGAAAGCGATTATTGTTATGGATAACGCTGATTTCCATAAAGTCAAAGAAATGCAAGAGGCTTTGCTTAAAGCTGGGCATACTCTAGAATATCTTCCTCTTTATCCTCCTAATCTAAATAATATTGAACAAAAATGGGCGCATGCTAAATTATTAAGGAAGAGGTATAACTATGAAGTTAACTCTCTTTTCAGAGACTATTATGCATACGGCTATATCCTTCCTCCCTATTCTCCTTATTTTAAACAATATTGAGGAAAATGGGCTCTATAGAGAAATCTTTAAGAAACAAATATTTGTGTACTGTTAAGAATGTTTTTAAGCGGTATATGGTATAACTGTTTTATATAAATTTGGCTATAATAAAGAAATATATTCCATTAGCACCTGTATAGTCATTTTATATGGACCGAACACTTACCCGTATTATCACCCATACTACAACTTTCCTCTTAAGCGCAGTTAAAATTATATAGTAAGAAATATTTTTATAAATAGATATGGCACATGTTTTTAGAGCATTCCATTACTTTTATATAAAGCTGTTGATAAAACTAAAAGCGATATACATCAATTATAACACCATCTTATTTAAAGCTAGAAATTAAGCTTTAGAATTCACTCACATTAAAAAATATTAATAGCACATTTTTCATCTTTATTTATGCACTACATATGACTATCTTGATATATATATATTCAGCTATAATACCCGAGAGAGTATATTACTATAACCTATGGTCAAAATAGTTTTTACCTTTATTTACTTTTATTTAAAACTATTTTTTTAAGTGAAATCGCCTTAGGAGAAAGTTTACTATTTTTAGCATTGATAAGATAGTTATCTAGCCCCCCCTTTACTTCTACTGTACTAATAGCTTTAGTAGAAACACGAAATTTATAAAATATTTTTAAACTCTCACTCAAGAAACGTATTTTTTTTAGATTAGGCTTATATTTTCTTCTTGTTTTTCTTTCTGAATGAGAAACGTTATTGCCAAAAAGTACTGTTTTCCCTGTTAATTCACATTGCCTTGTCATAAGTTATACCACTTTGTTATTTTTAAATAATCTAAATTATTAGTCTTTTTTTGCTTCTTTACCCACATCCTCATCTTTTTCTTCAGATTCCTCTTCCTCATCTCCTTTTCCTTTTCTTCCTATCATAGAAGCTATGATTACATCCTTTTTTTCTATAGATTTACATCCTTTTGGAATATCAATTGAAGAGATATTAATTTTTGAACCTATTTCCATTTCCTCTACATTAATTTCTACAAATTCAGGTATAGCATTCCATGGACATAGAAGATTAATATTACGCCTTATTATATTAAAGAAACCACCTCTTTTAACGCCAACAGACTTGTTAACAGCAGAAAATTTTATTGGTACCTGTACAGGATTAAGCTCTTTTTTATTTAAATATACAAAATCTATATGTATTATTTTATCCTTTATACAATGTTTCTTAACTTCTTTTACTATAACATCATGCTCTTTTCCTTCAATTTCTAACTTAAGATTACAGGTATATATATACTTCTGCTTATATATTTTTGTAATATCTTTTTCATCTACTAATATATGTAAAGGCTCTTTTTTATTAGCATATAACACCGCTGGTATTTTCCCTAATGCTAAAGAGGCCTTAGCGGCCCTTGTTCCTAAATATTCTCTTATAGAAGTTTTTAAAGTATTCATAATATAATTATTTTTTCTTACTAGCGTTGTTTGTTATGTGCTTCTCCTTTTTTTCTATTATTACATTAGGAGCTTTTATCTTAGAAATAGATTCTTTCAATCCTTTATTAGACAATGTCAACTCTATACGTTTTTCAATGTTATAAAATGCAAAATTCACATTAACTTTTTTAGCAGAAGTCATTTTAGAAATAATATCTTTGGTAATATCAACAATAGAAATACATCCTGCAGCTCCACATGTTAAATAACCACCATGCAGCATAGATACACCATCTACTACTAAAGATAGTCCTGACACAATGTTAACACCAAGCGGTGTAACTATCAGTATTTGTAAATTTGCATTAGGCCCAAAATACCCTATCTTATATTCAGCTAAAAAATGCTTTTTACCATCTTTACCAGTTGTTGTAAGAACCTGGCTGACAAAGCTTTGATTTTCATTACTTATAACAGACCAATCCCCATATGTAGGGTAATTTTGTTTTGTTTTACTGCTTGCCTGCTTTTCAGCGGCTAAAGATGTATTCACAGCTAACTGCATGAATAACATAAAAATTATTACTAATCTCATTTTCACTTACCTATTAACAAGAACATTATACATAATAAGGCCCATCTGTACAATATCTTTTCAAAGTTAGGCTAGTAAAATAAGGTTAAATAATAGAGTCTACAAATTCGTCAATAGAATATTCTACTATATCTTCCATTTTTTCTCCTGTTCCTAAGAAATATATGGGTATATTATATTTATAAGCTATGGATATTATTATTCCTGCTTTATTTGTTAAATCTAATTTTGAAATTATAAGCCCATCTATTGATGCATGTTTTATAAATTTCTCTATTTGATCAAGGCAGCTTTGCCCAGTATTTGCTTCTATAATCTGTAAAACCTTAGTCTTCTTTTTTTCTCTGCAAATCCTTATAATCTTATTAATCTCTTCCATAAGGTTATATTGACTGGCTAGCCTTCCAGCTGTATCCACCATAACCATATCATGACTCTCTTCCTCTAAAGCTTTATAACATATAGCAGAGGGAGATTTTATTTCAGGTATAGAAAAAAACTTTGCATTTGCTCTATCAGCCCATATCTCAAGCTGTTGCTGCGCTGCTGCCCTATATGTGTCACATGCTGCTATGAGGGTAGATTTACCTCGCTGAGAAAATAATGAAGATAATTTCCCTATAGTGGTTGTTTTCCCGTTACCATTTACACCAACCAATACTAAAACTTCTATATCATCTTCTATTCTGCTCTGAGAATTTTTTAATATATCAGCTAATATATCTTTTATATGCAACCCCTTAGACAGAGATTTTATGATTTTCTCTGTAGCTGCAGCGCCTACATCAATACTTAATAGCTCCTCTTCTAAAGATAATAAATCTTCTTTAGAATAACCTTTTTGGTAGATCTTACCGAGCTTTGCGCTGATTTTTTCTCTTGTTTTTTTTAATGCAAAAGATAGTTTTTTTAACATTTTATTCTACGAATAACTCTTTTTTACATATATTCATAATAGCTCCGATATTACTGAAATTCATAATAGGGCTATCATTTATATAAGAAAATTCTATTTTAGGTGTAGTAAAGAAACCTAGCAATTTGTTTATATCTTTATCTTGATATATCTTTACAGATTTAATAAGTTTTTTTAGCTCTAACTGGTCTTGCAGCATTGAATAACTCATTGCTAGTTTTATAATTTTTTGCTTCAGCCTATTATCTAAAACGGCTTTATTTTTTAATGCTGCCACTATTTCTGACTTAGTAGATACTGCATATTCATTCCACATTTTATTTGCAAAAAATATCTCTTGTTTTAACAATATGCTCTTACTATCAGTTAGATTAGATAGCATATTTAAGGATTTTTTATATTCTCCTAAGTCATAATATGCTTTTGCATATAAAAACAGCCTATGGTTATATTCAGCAAAAGAAAAATTCTGCTTATCTGTCTTATTTAGTATATCAATAGCATTTTTTGGCTTCTGATCTAGTAAATATACCAATGCTAGATGAGAAGATTTCACAGTTTTTATTTCTGGATTATGTATCCTATAATTTATTTGATGTAGCAATAGGCTCTCAGCATTTTGTAATAAATCTAAATCTATAAGTCTATTTGCTACTCGTAACACAACCTTATCACCATTTTTCCCTATAGGTGTTAGATCCTTAAATTCATAATATGAGGATACATAGTCAAAAGCTGATAATTGAACATCTTTTGATAAAAATATCTTCTCATATTCTGTATAGATATCAGCATCTAAATCTATATTGTAATATTTTGCATCAATATTAGCCTTAATATAATTTAGCATACGCAGGGCAGATATAGTATCATTATTTTCTTTATATAGCCCTATAAGGAACACCATAATATTATATTTCACTTCAGGGTTTGCTATGCATAAATTATTAATTTTCTCTAGAAGCACTATGGCTTCTTTTGAAGCTATTTCCTTCTCAGCTAATGATAGCTTGATGAGCTTAAATTCTGACTTAATGTAGTTAATATTAGTTTTAGGGAGTTTATCATTGATAGCTCTATACATAACTTTAGCGTTATATATATCGCCTGAATCTTCATTTAGCAATGCATAGTAATATTCTTTAGAGAAATTTATTTCTCTATCTTGAGTAACTTTAGATTTTTTTAATATCTCAACTGCATTATCATAATCTTTCCTTTGAATGGCAGATTTAACAGAATCTAATACTATATTCCAATATATATTATTTGGATAGTGAGTAAGAAATTCATCTAAGTAATTAATAACATCTAATTTATCACTATATGGTTTAGCTATTTTTTTATGATAATTTTTCCAAACCAAGAATTCAGTAGGCAGGTTGCCAAATTGCTTTGAAATAAATTCATAAATATTAGATGCCACATCCTCTCTC